>CALJZV010000363.1 GCA_937983475.1 uncultured Verrucomicrobiales bacterium | reverse complement strand
CTAATCATATTACCCCGTCCTCGTATATGTACGCGCTGGCCTCGCACGACCCTCTCTGGATCATGCCGTCTGGCAGACCGTGGTCGCGCACAATAAAGACGCCCGCGTCATTTACGTCTCCTCGGAAAAATTCACCAACGAATACATTGACGCTCTGCAGAACAACCAGTTGATGCGTTTCCGGAAAAAATACCGCCAATACGATGTCCTGCTGATCGACGACATTCAATTCCTCCGGGACAAGGTGCGGATCCAAGAGGAATTCTTCCACACGTTCAACGCCCTGCACGAGGCGCACAAGCAGATCGTCCTGACCTGCGACCGCCCGGCAAACGAACTGGAGGGGCTGGAACAACGGTTGGTATCGCGGTTTGAGTGGGGTCTGGTGGCGGACATGCATCCGCCCGATGTGGAAACCCGCATGGCCATTCTCAAGCGCAAAGCCGCAGACATGGGGGTGCAATTGCCCGACACCATTTTAAATTTTTTGGCGACCCGCATCCGCACCAACATCCGCCGGCTGGAGGGCGCGCTCATTCGCGTGGCGTCCTACGCCCAGTTGACCGGGCGCGACCTAACTCTGGAGGTGGTGGAGAATTTGTTGCGTGAAGTGTTGCAGGAAGAAGGCCGATATACCATCAGCATTGATGTGATTCAAAAGAAGGTGGCCGAGCATTTTGACATCCGCGTGGCGGACATGACCAGCAAGCGGCGGCCTGAAAATATCGCTTTTCCTCGCCAGATCGCCATGTTTCTGGCCCGTCAATTGACCGAAAGCTCACTGAACACCATTGGCGAGGCCTTTGGCGGCCGCGACCACGGCACGGTTCTGCACGCCTGCCGCCTGGTCAAGGACCGGATGGAAGTAGACTCCCAGGTCCGCCAAAAGGTGCATTATCTTGAGAAGCAATTGATGCGTTGAACTGGGCTTTTGCCCTGCACGCTCTTTTATTTCACCTTCAAGCCGGCGCAATCGGGAAAACGTGCATGCCATGACGCCCGTCATCGAAGTCAACGGCCTGTCCAAAAGCTTCCGGACCTACCGGAAAAAGCCCGGCTTCAAAGGCGCCTTGAGCGGTTTATTTCGCCGCGAATACCTGGAAACCACGGCCGTGCGAGACGTCCGCTTTTCGGTGGAAGAGGGCGAACTGGTCGGCTTTCTGGGGCCTAATGGCGCGGGCAAGACCACCACGCTCAAAATGCTCTCGGGCCTGCTGTATCCCACCTCGGGCAGCGCCCGGGTGCTCGGGTACGTGCCGTGGGAACGGGATGACGGATACCGGCGGCAGTTCGCCCTGCTGCTGGGCCAGAAAAACCAACTCTGGTGGGATTTGCCCGCCTTTGATTCCCTGGAGCTCAACGCCAAAATTTACGGCATTTCCAAGGAAAGTTTCACCCGAACAGTGGATGAATTGACCGCGCTGCTGGGCGTGCGGGACAAGCTCAACATCATGGTCCGGGAGCTGTCCCTGGGAGAGCGCATGAAGATGGAGGTCATCGCCGCGCTGCTCCACCAGCCCAAGGTGCTGTTTCTGGACGAGCCAACTCTGGGCCTGGACGTAATTTCCCAAAAGACGCTCCGGGAATTTCTCAAGGAATACAACGCCGTCCGCAAAACCACGATTCTCCTGACCAGCCATTACATGGCCGACATTCAGGAATTGTGCCGGAGGGTGATTATCATTGATCGTGGGACCCTGTTTTTCGACGGACGCCTGGAGGAAATTATCGACCGTTTTGCCAATTCCAAAATCGTCACCATTGTTTGCGAAACAGGAAAAACCTTTGTCCACGACCACCTGGAACAGCTCGGCACCGTGGTAGAACAGGAACCGGGGCGCCTTCGGCTCAAAGTGCGTCGCGACCGTGTCATTCCTGTCTGCAAGACGCTGCTGGAACAATTGCCTGTAAGTGACATTGATATTCAGGAAGTGCCCCTCGGAGAGGTCATCCGCCAGATTTTCACGCGGTGAACACCACTGCGGTTCAGGCTTTCAACCCACCGTTCTCACGGAACCCGCCTGATTGTAAAATGAGAATAATAACCTAGAATTACTCTTGTTGCGGACATGCTCGTCCGCCAAAAACACCAAAATTGCCATGACAAAAGCTGATACGCCCAACCGTTTTCCCGTGATCAAAGTGATGCTGGTGGACGATGACGAGAACGTCAAACCGATGATCGAACGCCAGTTGCGCCGCGTTTCAGGAAAGGAGTTTCACATCGATTGGGTGTCCTCCTACCGCGACGGTCTGGCTGCCATCCGCGAACAACGGCACGACGTGTATCTGGTGGATTATCTGCTGGGAACGGACAGCGGATTGGATTTAATCCGCGAGGCCACAGCCTTGGGGATTCAAGCGCCCATTCTGGTGCTGACCAGCGCCACCGACCCGGTTATTGATTTGGAAGCCAGCAAGGTCGGCGCGGCGGACTTCCTGAGCAAAGACCGCCTTTTGGACAATGTGAGCCTCGAGCGCTCCATCCGCTATGCCATGCAGCACTTTGAGACGCTGCGCGCGCTCCAGAAGAGCAACGAACGGTTCCGCTTGCTGTTTGAGCGCAGCATGGATGCCATCCTGATTTCCGATGATGAGGGGATGTTTCTTGAGGCCAACAATGCCGCGTGCGAACTGCTGGGTTATTCCCGCAAGGAATTACTCCAGAAGAAGCTTTCGGACGTGCTGGTGACCGAACTCGACGCGGCCTTCGTGCAGTTGCAGGATCATTCGCTTGGCGAACTCTCGGTCGAACAAGCCGACGGCACTCAGCGTTTTGCCGAGTTTTCAGCCTGCCGGTTCGCCCACAACCTCAACCTTTGCATTCTGCGTGACATCACCGAGCGCCGAAATCTGGAGAAGGAAATCCAGGAAATCAGTGAACGCGAGCAGCGCCGGCTTGGGCAGGACCTTCACGATGGGCTCGGACAGATGCTTACCGGCATTAATTTTCTCGCCAAAGTGCTTCAACAGAAACTGGCCGCCAAAAACCTCGAGGAAGCCGAGGAGGCTGCGAGCATCGTCAGCCTCATCAACCAAGCGCTGTCCCAAACGCGCGAAATTGCCCGCGGACTCTGTCCCGTGGTGCTGGAGAACAATGACATTCACGCCGCCCTTCAGCAATTGTCCGATCACTTGGAGAAGATGTTCAAGGTGCGGTGTCACGTCATCTGCGACCCGGACATCAAAATTGAAGAAAATCCCGTGGCGGTTCACCTCTACCGCATCGCTCAGGAAGCCATGACCAACTCCGTCAAGCACGGCAAGGCTTCCAACATTCACATCAGCCTGCTGCAATCCAAGGGCTTTATGACCCTGCGCATCAAGGACGACGGGAGCGGGATCCCCAAAGAGGCGCTAAAAAACAAGGGGATGGGATTGCGCGTCATGCAACACCGGGCGCGCATGATTGGAGCCACTTTGGAAGTACAACAGGCCCGACCGCGAGGCGCGATCGTCAGTTGCCGACTGGAATGCGAGCCTGCGGCGCAGATGGAAACGCTGGTGACGACGGCTGTCCCTCGCAAACGCGGCGTCCGAAAACCCGCCAAAACCGCGCTTCAACAGGCTTGAATCGAGGCTTATTCAAAGGTTTTCTCCAACTGCTTGACCCGTGAATAGACGGGGGAATTCTGGGGGGTGCGTTGCTTGACGCGCGCGAAAACCTTTCGGGCCTCGACAGGATCCTCCTTGGCCAGCAGCACCACGTAATCCAGCTCGATCCACGCCAGGCGCGGATCCTTGATGGTCCTTCCGTAGCGCGCCAAAAAATCGCGCAGCCCCTTTGCCCCGCGCCGCTTGGAGGTTTCCAGGTAGGATTCCAATTGCGGCTCCATGCCCGGAAGCTGGCTTCCTGCGGAGGGAGAATGAATCACGATCTCATTTTTCCCGTCGTCGCTGCTGACGGCCTTCCATTGGTCATAGAGCAGCCAGCCAATCAGGGCGGCAATGGCAATCAAAACGATGGAAATGACAAATTTCATCACTCCTGAACCCGGTCGATCCGGGCGCCCAACTGCCTTAATTTACCGTCAATATTCTCGTAGCCACGGTCCAAGTGATAAATGCGGTTCACCTCGGTGGTTCCCTTCGCAGCCATTCCCGCCAGCACCAGTGCCGCCGAGGCGCGCAGGTCGCTCGCCATCACCGGCGCGCCGCTCAAGGGCTTGCCGCCCTTGACGATGGCACTGGGGCCTTCGATGGAAATATCCGCCCCCAGGCGCGCCAGTTCGCTCACATGCATGAAGCGGGATTCAAAGATCCGCTCCGTGATGATGCTGATGCCGGGTATCAGGCACATCAGCAGCATCATTTGCGCCTGCGCGTCGGTGGGAAACCCGGCATACGGCAGCGTCGTAATGTCCACCGGCTTCAGGCGCGAACCACGCGACACCTTCAGTGACGGCCCCTTGCGCTCGACCTTGACGCCTGCTTCGCGAAGCTTGTCCAGCACCGCGTGCAAATGGTCTGCGCGGGCTCCATGAATGATCACCTCGCCATTGGTGGCCGCCGCGGCGATGGCAAAAGTGGCCGCCTCAATGCGGTCGGGAATCACTTCATGCTCCGCGCCATGCAACGCTTTGACGCCCGTGACCGTGATGGTCGGGCTGCCGGCACCCGAAATCTTTGCGCCCATGGCGTTGAGAAATTGCGCCAGGTCAATCACCTCCGGCTCACACGCCGCGCTCTCAATGATGGTCACACCCTCAGCCAGCGTGGCAGCCATCATCACATTGGCCGTTCCCAGCACGGTGGAACCAGCGCGGCCGCCCAGGAACAATTCCGTGCCAACCAAGCGTTTGGCCTTCGCAATCACATACCCGGCATCAATGGTGATGCGCGCGCCCAGGCCCTCGAACCCCTTCAAGTGCAAATCAATCGGCCGCGCCCCGATAACGCATCCGCCGGGCAACGACACGGTGGCGCGCCGCAACCGACCCAGCAGCGGCCCCATGATGCAAACAGAGCCTCGCATCTTGCGGATTAATTCGTAATCGCCAAAGTCCTTGATCTTCGCCGCGCAGATGGTCACCGAGTCGCCCTCAAATTTCACATCGGCTCCCAGTGACATCAATATCTGCCCCATGAATCGAACGTCGCTGAGGTTGGGCACCCGCCGGATGACGCACGGTTCGCGGGTGAGCAACGCGGCGGCCATGAGGGGAAGAACGGCGTTTTTGGCCCCGCTGATGGTGACTTCGCCATGCAGTGGAACACCGCCTTTAATTAACAAGCTGTCCATGGAAATGTTAAACACCCGGAGGACGGTTTTGTCCTTCATCGGATTCGGGCGCGAGTGTTCCACGTCCCATGTCAACAGGCAACCCCGAAGCGGCATTCTCCTTCCAAAAAACTTTCCGCTTTAAACTCGACACGCCCCCGCGCTACTGTCCGCACCATGAATTGGCGCAGATTTTGTCTGGTGGCGATTGCAGCCCTGTTGTTTCCCCTGCTGGCACACGCCGGCGATTGCGGGCGCGTTATCAAGGTGCTCCTGCATGTTCTCGATGCCAAGGGGCGCCACACCCTTGCGCCCAGCCTGTTTGACCGCGACGCCTACCAAGTGCGCCTGCGAGAAAATCCCAACCTACGATCCGGCATCCGGTTTGACATTCAATGGAAGGCCAAACGCTCAGCCGACGGTCATTTAAAACTCCTCGTCGAGATGCGCGGCGCGAACAACAATGCCATCACCACCCAGATTCTGGAACAGCCGGTGGCCCGCAAAGGCCTTTTCACCACCTGGTCCTCCCTCACGCTGTCTGGCAAGGAATACAAGCAACTGGGCGACATGGTGGCCTGGAAGGTCTCTTTGCTGGAAGGCGACTCGGAACTGGCCTCGCAAAAATCCTTTTTGTGGTGAAAACCCAACGAAGGTTCCAAACCGCTGCGACCGCTTTGCATGCAACCTTCTTTCACGTTGCGCTGTTTTCATTTTCCCCTGAGATATATTCGGCAAAACCAAGAATCATTAGCTCTCCATGACCGACTCGTTTAAAACCGTGGAGGAACTTGAGGAAGCGTTGAGCCGGCCCACTGACGCCGTGGTGGAAACCCTGCGAAAGCTGGACGGCGACATCGTGTTTCTCGGCATCGCCGGGAAAATGGGACCCAGCCTCGCGCGCATGGCCAAGCGCGCCTCCGTCCTCGCCGGAACTCGGCGCCGCATTCTGGGAGTGTCGCGATTTTCATCGCCCCAGCAGGAAAATGAACTGCACCGGCACGGCATCGAAACCCTCAGGTGCGACCTGCTTGACGAGGAAAGGATCCAAAAATTGCCCGACGCGCCGAACGTCATTTACCTCGCCGGAATGAAGTTTGGCTCCACCGGCCAGGAATCGCTCACTTGGGCCATGAATACGCTGCTGCCCGCGATGGTTTGCAGAAAATATAAGCGCAGCCGCATCGTCGCCTTTTCCACCGGCAATGTGTATGGACTTGTGCCCGCCCACAGCGGCGGCTCGGTGGAAACCGACCGGCCCAATCCTGTCGGCGAATACGCCATGAGCTGCCTGGGGCGCGAGCGCATGTTCGAGCATTTCAGCCGCGCTCTGAACCAACCCGTGGCACTAGTGCGCCTCAATTACGCCTGCGATTTGCGCTACGGCGTTCTGGTGGACCTGGCCCAGCAAATTGACTGCGGAAAACCGGTGGATCTCGCCATGAGCTGGTTCAACACCCTCTGGCAGGGCGACGCCAATGCCTTGACGCTTCAATACCTGGCTCACGTTGCGGCACCGCCGTCGGTGTTCAATCTTACCGGGCCCGAGTTGCTCAATGTCCGTGAAACCTGCGAGTTGCTCGGCAAACTCATGAACAAACCGGTGATGTTCACGGGAACTGAAACGTCCACCGCGCTGTTGAGCAACGCCCAAAAAACCTTCGCCTTGTGCGGACAACCGCAGGTCACCTCAGAACAATTGGTGCGTTGGGTGGCGGACTGGATTCAGCGCGGCGGCGCCACACTGAACAAGCCGACGCACTTTGAATCCCGCGACGGCAAGTTTTGATGAATTCCCCAAATCCCACAATCCATGCTCTGTTGCAGCAAGGACTGGCCATTCCGGCCTGTCCGCTCGCGCTCAACGCGAACCGCAAGCTCGACGAACGCCGCCAGCGCGCCCTCTTCCGTTACTACAATGCGGCCGGGGCAGGCGGCTTGGCCGTGGGCGTTCACACCACGCAGTTCGCCATCCGTGACCCCAAAATCGGGCTGTTCAAGCCGGTCCTTCATTTGGCTTGTGAGGAAATGAACCGCGCCGATGCCTTGCGAAAGAACCCGATGGTTCGCGTCGGCGGTGTCTGCGGCCACACCGTCCAGGCCGTGCAGGAGGCCACGCTCCTTCGAGAATTGGGTTTTCACGCCGGCCTGCTCAGTCTCGCCGCGATGCGGGACGCCGATGAGGCCGCGTTGATCAAGCACTGCCAAACCGTCGCGGAGGTCATTCCGGTCATTGGATTTTATCTGCAACCCGCCGTGGGCGGACGCGTCCTGCCGTATTCCTTCTGGCGGCGCTTTGCGGAAATTAAAAACGTGGCAGCCATCAAGATCGCCCCGTTCAATCGCTACCAGTCGCTGGATGTCATTCGCGCGGTGGCCGAGGCCGGACGCGACGATATCGCGCTCTACACCGGCAACGACGACAACATCGTCTGCGACCTCATTTCGCTCTTCCGGTTTCAGGTAGATGGCAGGCCGGTCGAGAGGCGCATCGTCGGCGGCCTGCTGGGGCACTGGTCGGTCTGGACAAAAACCGCCGTGGAGTTGCTCGATGAATGCCGCCGCACGGCGCAGTCCGGTGGCGCCATTCCCAGGGAACTGTTGCAACGCAACACGGAGGTCACCGACTGCAACGCGGCGTTCTTTGACGCGGCCAACGGCTTTGCCGGGTGCATCGCAGGCCTTCATGAAATCCTGCGCCGGCAGGGTTTGCTGGAAGGCATCTGGTGCCTGGACCCTGCCGAAACGCTCAGTCCTGGCCAGTCGGAGGAGATTGACCGCGTTTACCGCACCTATCCCCATTTGCACGACGACGCCTTCGTGGAAGCGCACCGCGATGAGTGGCTCAAAGGCTGAGGCCCGACCGGTTTCACCGGAATAAAGCACCCATTCCGCCCCTCGTATATTTAGAAACAGAGGTTTAATTTTACTTCAACTTTGGGAAAGTTTTCGTATGGCCTTTTGGAAAAATAAAACAGTCTGGAAAGGGTTTTTCCTTCTGGCGGCCATCGCCACGCTGGTGCTTCTCTCCCGCGTGCTGCCAGTGGCGGAGTGGACCGAAGCGTTTGTTCAGTGGGTCACAGGCCAGGGCGTTGCGGGCGTGGGCGCGTTCATTGCCGTTTACGTGCTGGGCACGGTGTTATTTTTTCCGGGGTCCATCCTCACCATCGCGGCGGGCGTCACATTCGGCCTGGGATGGGGAGTTCTCATCGTCTCCTTGAGTTCCACCACCGGCGCGTCGCTGGCGTTTCTGATTGGCCGCTATTTCGCTCGCGGCCTGGTGGAAAAAAGGGCGCAGAGCAATGTTCGCTTCAAGGCGGTGGACAACGCCGTAGGACAGGAGGGTTGGAAAATCGTCGGCCTGCTGCGGTTGAGCCCGCTCATTCCCTTCAACCTCGCCAATTACTTTTTCGGGCTGACCCAGGTGCGGTTCTGGCCCTACGTGCTGGCAAGCTGGATCGGCATGATGCCAGGCACCGTGCTTTACGTGTATTTGGGCTACATCGGCAAGGCGACGCTTGCCGGAACCGGAGACCGCACGCCCGCAGAGTTCGCCCTGCTGGTGGTGGGGTTATTGGCCACGGTGGCGGTCACGATTTACCTGACGCGCTTGGCCAAACAGAATCTGAAGAAATACCAAAGCGACGCCGACTCCGCCGAGGACGGCAAAACGCTGGCAACAAAGGGAGAGACTTCATGAAGCGGTTTATCGAAACATTCCGGAACCTTGCCGTATTGGGAATACTGCTTGCGTGCTGGACCTTGGTTCCGCAACTCGCCGGCGCGAAGGATGGCCTGGTGCAGGTTGTCCGCGACATTGACCACACCCGATACGAAACGCTGTTAAAAAAATTTGTGGATGACCGCGGCCTCGTGAATTACGCCGACTGGAAGAGTTCCCCGGAGGATCTGAGAGTGCTCATCGACTACACCGACAGTTTCGCCGCAACCGGTCCCTGGGCCATCGGCGATGAGCGCGTGGCGTCGCTGATCAACGCCTACAACGCGCTGACATTGCGGTTCATTCTGGAACTTTATCCCACCGAGAGCATTCGTGAATTGAATGACCCGTTTGGCAAGCGACGACACGAGGTGGGAGGCCGTCGCGTTTCGCTGGATGACATCGAGCACCAGACCTTGCGCCCCTTGGCCGGTTACCGGGTTCACGCCGCGTTGGTCTGCGCAGCCCGAAGCTGCCCGCCCCTGCGGCGCGAGGCGTTTCGGGCTGAAGCTCTCGACACGCAAATGAACGACGCCATGCGCATCTGGCTGGCCCGCGACGACCTCAATTCCTTTGTGCCCGAGGAACGCGTTGCCCGCATCTCCAGCATTTTCCGTTGGTTTGGCGAGGATTTCCGCGAAGCAGGAGGGCTGGATCGGGTTCTGGTCCGTCATGGGCCGGCCGAGGCGATGGCGCTTTTTCAACAACGCCGCGTGGACATTGAGTATCTCGATTACAATTGGGGCCTGAATGACCAGGGTGGCCTGGGCACGGACTACAAGCGCAGCCTGTGGAAAAAACTTTTTGGAAATTAAAGTGTGAAAGGAGACCAAGCATGAACGTGGCAATCGTAATTCTGACGGATGGAAAATCCGAGGAGGGATTGGGGCGCGCGGTCAATGCCTTGGTGGCGGCCAAGGAATTTCAGCAGGCCGGCGACGAGGTTCGCATCATTTTCGACGGCGCCGGAAGCCGCTGTTTGTGCGCCATCGCCGACTCGGAGCATCAATATCACAAGTTGCTGGCGGACGTGCGGGAGAATGTGCAAGGCGTCTGCAAATATTGTGCCAGCGCCTACGGCGTCGAGGAGGGTGTCAAGGCGGCCGGCATGCCGTTGCTGGACGATTACAATGGGCATCCGAGCTTTCGCAAGCTTCTGGCCGAAGGCTGGCAGCTGCTCACGTTTTAGGAAAATGAAAACCTGCAACTATTTTCGGATTGGAACAACTTATTGTTCTCTCACGATGCGATAAGTCGAAATGCTGCCGCTGAGCTTACCATCGCGGTGAATGGGGTGTTCCTCCTGAAGCTGAAAGAGACTTGGAAATTGATCCAGCGTCCGCCACAGCAACTCGTGGTGCTCCTTGCGGTAATGATCGGGAACCGACTTGTCCACGACCAGAATATCCACGGTGCTTTGCTTTAAAAACTCGGCTGCTGCTGCTTCGGATTCAAAACGCGTCTGATACCCGCTGCCGCTCCAGGTGCTGGTGGCCAGCGCCTTGCTGGCGCGCTGGATGACATGGCCCGGACGTTTTTCACGCACGGCAACCTCGGAAATGAACATGCCCTCACCGCGCGCGTCAGAGGAAATCAGGAACACCGCCTTTTCATTTTCGGGTCGCAACACCGCTTCGGCCACCGGGCCAAAACCGTGATAGCCCTTCGTCGTCACATGAAATGTTTGCAGCAAATAAACCGATGCAAGCAACCCGATAGGCAGTATCAACGCCCAATGCGATTTTAAACCTCTGGCTGTCGCCCACTCCCGAAACTGCAAGACACCCGCGATAGCGAACAGAGCCATCAAAGGCAGCGCGGGCACCAGATGCCGCGCCTCGTAGCCGCAGGGAATCAGGCAATGAAAGGCGATCAATCCAAACAGCGGCGCGCCCACAGCGGCCCATTTGCCCGTCGGCTTTTTCAGCACCAGCCTGGAGACGACGCCCACCGCCGCGAACACCAGCACGACAATGCCCGTCGCCAGCAGCAGTTTTTGCGGATAATACACGATCGCTTTCTGCGTGAATTTCCACGAGGCGTCGCCCTCCAGCCAGCCAGCGCGGGCCTGGTTGCGGAACAGCCACGTCCACGGGCCGGCCAGGAGTACCACGATGAACGCCGGATACCAGAACGCCGCGCGCTTGAGCAGTTCCCATCGGCGCGTGAAGAGGATGGCCACCGGCGGCACCAAACCGAGGAAAAATCCCGAGCCTTTGGTCAAAATAACCACCGAGGCCACCACACCGAACAGGATCGAATCCGCACCCTGGCCTTTTTCCAGAAACCGCCCATACAACAAAATTGCCGCCAGCGACAGCAGGGCAATCGGCACCTCGGTCATGATCATGGCCGTGTGCTGCTGGAACAACGGGAAGCTCACCAGCAGCGCCGCTCCCGCCACGCCAGCCACAGCGCCAAAGTCCTGCTTCAAGGCGCAGAACACCAACATGGCCGTCAACCCAGCCAGCAGCGCCATGAACGCCAGCATGGCGACGCGTTGGGGCGAAAAGACCAGCGACCAGCCCGATTGGAAAACGTAGAACATCGGTGGCCAGTTGCCCAAGGCCACTTTGGGATAGTGGTCGTAATATTTCTTGGCGTAACCCAATGGGGAACCCGGCAGGCCGGCGGCCAGGTAATCGCGCATCATCAGGCCCGTGACGTAATGCGCGGCTTCATCGGGATGCCCTCCGTACTCGCTCTGGTAGGCATCGCCACGCCATTGAAAAAAAACCGCTGTCGCGAAAAACACGGCGGAAACCGCCAGCACCTGCCACCAGCAAACTGCGGAGACACGCTCCTTGAACTGCGCTTTTAATGAATTCACGGAAAAATAAAACAGTTGGGCATTATTCTGGAGACCCAGACGGCTTTCTCAAAACAAATTTCGCGGCCACGGCCCGGTGCTGGGCGGGTTGGCGCGGTTCCACCACGCAGTCAAGCGTCTGCCAGTCCACGCTGGAAAAAATGTAGTCAATGCGCAGCCACGGTCCGAAGAGCGAAAGCGGATTGCGCGTCTGTCCGGGAAAGGTCCAGCCGTAGCCGCGTCCCTTTTCGGCGAACGCATCGGTATATTTATCCGCAAGGAGGCCATGCAGGTATCCTCCTGAGGGAATGTTGAAGTCCCCCAGCACAAAAAAGGGACGATCCTCCTTGTCCAGACGCTCCCTCAGTTTGCGCAGCAACTCAGCGCGCTCGTCCATGGATTGCTGAAAGCGCTGGCGAACTTCCTTGGAGTAAATGCCGCCCCCACGGGATAGTTCCGCAAGAAAGCCCGCGCCGCGCAACCGCTCAAAATCCGGTCTGGGTGTCGGCAGGTGAATGTTGTACACGACGATGGGCGTCCCTTGGTAATCCACTTCAAACCACGCCCCCGCAGGGCCGCTCTTGCCCCAGAGTTCCGGGACAAATCCCGAGTTTTTAATTTCGTAACGGCTCACAAGGACGAATTCCCCCATGCCTGCGGCAAAAAAACCGGGATTCTCGCGGCTCATGGCGCGCTCGTGACGCCAGGCTTCCTGAAGCGCAAGGATGTCGAATTGCTCGCTTTTCATGAACGGCCAGAGCGTGCGCGTTTTGCGCTGGCCGATGTTGCTGGTGAGAACCGAGAGCGCGTCTCCTGAAGGCGTCTCAGACGATGACCACCGAAAGTCCATGTGAACCGCCAGCACCCATAAGACCGCTGCGAGGTGCCACCAGCACCACTTCCGGCAAAATAAAAGGCACAGCGGCGTCAGCACGGCCAAGGGCAGCAGCCAGCCCTGCTGAGGCAAATAAAGCCACAAGGCGGGCAACCAGTGACGCTCACCCACAACCGCGAGCAAAATGAAAACCACAGCCAGAGCGGCCAGGTAAAGAAATGTGGCGGCCTTGAGGACCGTGCGTATTCGTCGTGAAAATGTTTCCGTCACTCCAGCTTGATGAATTGGCGCCCGGCTGCGCGCTCGGCGACCGGCTGCCGAAGTCAACCAGAACGCGCCGGTGAATCAAGCAACTTGGGCGGTACCATTGTAATCGGGCCGGTTCTGCACAAAATTATAGCCAAGGAGGCACATGCATCATGTCCAAGGATATTTACCCGCGTCCGGAATATCCGCGCCCGGATTTTCAGCGCGGCACCATCGAGGGATTGGATTGGCTCAATCTCAACGGGCCATGGCAATTCCGCTTTGACCCCGAGCGCAAAGGCTCGGAGAACGGCTGGCACCTTCCCGGAGGGCCAGACTGGCGCGAACAAATTATCGTGCCCTTCTGCTGGGAATCGCTGGCAGCCTGGGGCGAGGCCGAAACAGCCGGCAACGAAAATTATTATTCCACACGCGCATTCCGCAACCCGCTGGAGGTCAACCGCGCAAACCACAGTTACGTGGCACGCCATGAGGTGGGTTGGTATCGAAGGCTCATCGCGATTCCCGGCGGCGAGTTGTGGCAAAATAAACGGATCATATTGAAGATTGGCGCGGCGGACTTCTTCACCGATTGCTGGTGCAACGGCGTGCATGTGGGGCACCATGAAGGCGGTTACACTCCCTTTGAATTTGATTTGACCGAGGCGGTCCAGCGCCGGTCAGACGGCAGCGCGGAGGCGCTGGTGGTGCTGCGGGTGGAGGACCCGATGAACAACGCCGAGCAGCCGGTGGGCAAACAATGGCACTGGTACACACCGGCCAGCGGCATCTGGCAGACGGTGTATCTGGAGCCACGCGACACGGCGTGGATTGAAAATTTTCAAGTGTTTCCGGACATCGACCGGGCCGAAGCCCGCCTAGCCGTCCATTGCAGCGGGGAGACATCGAATCTGGAACTTCAACTCTATGTGATGCCTCCGGGAGGCGAGGTGCAGGTCATCCGGTTTCCTGTGAAGGATAGCAGCGGCTCGACGACCGTTTCCATAGAACATCCTTACCTTTGGACTCCCAACACGCCCGATCTGTACAAAATTGTGCTCAAGCTGGTAGGCGGCGACCGGGTGCTGGACAAGGTGCAAAGCTATTTTGGCATGAGGAAAATTGATTCCGGCCCGGCTGAGGATCCTGCTGCGCCCGCGGTGCTGCGGTTGAACAATGTCCCCCGTTACCTGCGCGGCGCGCTGCATCAGTCCTATTATCCCGATGGCGTTTACACGGCGGGCGACGTGGAGACGCTCAAGAACGACATACTCTGGGCGAAGAAGTTCGGTTTTAATTTCCTGCGAATCCACATCAAGATTGACGATCCCATGCTGCTTCATTTTGCCGACAGCCTGGGCATCATGCTCATGTGCGACATGCCCAATTTTGGCGAGGGCGGCAACACGCCGCTGGGACGGCGGCGTTTTGAGGAAATGATGCGCGCGGCCATCCGGCGCGACTTCAATCATCCCTCCATTGTTTCCTGGTGCGTGTTCAACGAGACCTGGGGCTTCGGCGGCCAAGCGGAATTTGTGAAGGTATTCCCGGAAATCAAGCGCAAGGTGCTGGACATCGGCCCGGCCGGGGAACCGTCCAACGCATCCGCCGGTGCGGAGGAAAAGGCCGAAAAGGCGCGGTTCGCGAATCTCGACGCTCATGCCTGGGTGCAAAGCATGTGGGAACTCGCCAAGGAGTTGGACCCGACCCGCCTGGTTGAAGACATGAGCGTGGTGCACTGGGAACATTTGGAATACTTCGCCCACGGGGACACGGACATCAATTCCTGGCATTTTTACATTGATGATTATTATCGCGCCAAAGAGCACATTCAGCGCGTGGTGGATGCCACCTATCGGGGCTCGACTTTCAATTTCGTTCCGGGCTTCGAGCACAAAGGCCAGCCGCTGATCAACAGCGAATACGGGGGTGTGGGCGCGCTGGACGGCAACCGCGATTGCAGCTGGAGCTTCAAGTTTCTGACAAATGAACTGCGCCGGCACGGCCCCATCTCCGCTTACATCTACACCGAGCTGCACGACGTGGAATGGGAATACAACGGCTTTCTCACCTATGACCGCACGCCGAAGGATTTTGGGTTCGACCCGCGCCTGATCAATGAAAGCAACGTGCTGCCGGTGGATTTTCCGCCCGTCTCTCGGCAGGCGCCCGGAAGCCTCGTCAAAATTAACGTCGCCTCATCCCACTACGCGACCGAATTCAAGGACCGCGTCTGGCTCCGCTGGCGGCTGGGCGGCATGGACGCCCGCGGACACATTCACCAGGATTTGGACAAGGGGCTGGTTCGCATTCCCTTTCCGCACCGCCGTGTCTCGCACGCCCACACTCTGGAATTGAAAATGCCCGACACGACCATGCTTTGCGCTCTTTGCCTGGAAGCGGTGGACGCCGACGGGGCGCGGGTTGCGGCCAATTTTCTCCAGTTCTTCGTCAGTGAAGCGGCGCTTCCGGCCCGGGAAAAAACCGACCGCTCCCTGCTGCTCCGCGCGGCTCCCGACGAATGGTCCAACGCGGCTTGGAACGGCGGTCACATTTCCCGCGAGCAATCCCAGGCCGAGCATCAGGCCTGGGGCAGCGGCTCGGGCCATTTTGAATACGCCTTTGCCGTCGATAAACACGAGTTGTTGCAGGCACGCCGCCTGCGGGTTCTGTTTGAAGCCTCCTCGCGCCGGGCCGACACGCCCCAAACCACCCGCGACCTGTATCCCACAACCCTTGATGTTCACCTCAATGACGTGCAGATATGCCGGCAAATCGTGGTCAACCATCCCCATGATTCCCGGGGCGCGCTCAGTTACTTGAGCGGCGGGAAACGCGCCCGCGGCGGCTACGGCTACCTGATTTGCGCCACGGTCGAAGGCGAGGCCCTGGGCCAGGTGCTGGCGCGGTGCGACTCAGACGGCTTGAAGCTGCGCTGTTCGGTGCCCGAGTCCGAATGGGCCGTGGGCGGCCTGACGCTCTACGGCACCGAGGCCGGACGGTACCCGGTCTCGCTGCTGATTGTGGCGGAGAGCTGAGGTTGCAGAATACTATATTTACCTTACGAAAAAATGAGCAATTCACGTCGCGGCACAAAGAATGTTTGATGCGTCGCGCATTGATTGTTGAATTAACGGTTGCAGCCTTCTTAAAGCGTCTATTTGATCATCGGCCAGATTGAACAGACCCAACATGAACCAGAATGACTTTCTGAAAACGCGCGCAATTCTGGAGGAGGGATTGACCTCCGCTCTTCATCTGGGCGCCCAGCTTTATATTTCCCGCAAAGGAGCCGTGCTGGCGGATTGCGCAATAGGGGAGGTTTTTTCAGGCATCCCGATGCGCCGGGAAACAATTTTACTGTGGTTGTCCTCGGGCAAACCCGTGACGGCCGTTGCCATCGCCCAGTTGCAGGAGCAGGGCGAGCTGGACTGGAACGACCGGGTAACGCGCTTCATTCCGGAATTCGGGAATCATGGAAAGGACACTCTGACTCTGCGTCATTTGTTAACGCACACCGCTGGCTTTCGAGACGCCGATAAAATTTCCACGACCCTGCCATGGGAGGAGAAGCTTGATCGCATCTGCCAAACGCCAATGGAGGAGGGATGGGTGCCTGGAGAAATGGCCGGCTACCAGACTTGGTCAAGCTGGCTGGTGTTGGCGGAGGTGATCCAGCGCGTGACCAGAAATGCCTATCCGGAATGGGTTCGCCAACGAGTTTTCGCTCCCTTGGATTTGCGCGACTCATGGATTGGCATGCCCCCCGATCAGTTTGCAATTTACCAGGAGCAAGATCGATTGGGAGCGTTGCATAACCGCACAGGCGACGTGTTGACCATAAACCCGGCGTTTTCAGACGAAACAGCCTTTATGGTGTGCAGGCCGGGCGGTGGCGCCTGCGGTCCCATCCGGGAACTGGGAAAATTTTATGAGTTTCTGCTGGGCTTTCATTTGCCCAACAGTCCAGTGCTCAATCCCGAAACCATCCGAAAGCTGACAACGCGCCACCGCAAGGGCCTTCACGACCACACGTTCCTGCACATAATGGACTGGGGTCTGGGATTCATCCTCAATTCCAACCGTTACGGTGCGGAGACGGTGCCCTATGGCTATGGCCGGCATGCGAGCGAGGAAACCTTTGGACACAGCGGGGCGCAATCGTCGTCGGCTTTTGCCGACCCGGCGCACAGTTTGGTTGTCGCCTGGGTTTGCAACGGGATGCCCGGCGAGTGGCGACACCAGAAGCGGGCTCGCGCCATCAACTCGGCCATCTACGAAGACCTGGGCCTTGCAGAAAATTAAATAGCGCAGGCCTGGGACTCTCAGGTGTTGAGCGTCTTCAGGGCCTTCTTGGGATCGCTCACGCGCAAGATGAGCAACCCTTTTTTGGCATCCGGGGGCGTTGCGCAATAGGCATACTCAATGTTCACCTTGGCCGCCGCGAGCTTGTGGGCAATTCTGGCGAGGGAGCCCGGCTTATTGTCCCCGTCCACCATCAGCACATCGTCTTCGACGACCAGGGAGCCGTGCTCCTCGAATACGTGCAGGGCCTTCTTATAATCGCTGACCACCAACCGCACCACCGTGTGGTCCACCGTGTCGCTGGTCGCCACGGCATAAATATTGATTTTAGCCTCGGCCAGCGCATCGCAGACGCGCGCCAGGGTGCCGGGATGATTTTCAAGGAAGAGAGCGAGCTGTTTTGTGATTTGCATAACTTTTGTAGAATCTGCGGAACTCAGGAACAATGAGAACCTACCCCAAAAAAGCAAGCCGCGGCAATAGGGGCAGGAGCTACAAAAAATATTTTAATTAATTTTGAACAAAGCTTTGGCAAAAGAGTCTTAATTTGCGAAACCAAGTGAAATATCTGGTGTTCTTTTAAAGAGCGGCAGGGCGAGAGGGAGAAAAAGAAAAAATAATTTTCTTAAAAGCCGCTTGACGGGTATTAGAATAAATGATTTTAATGCCTTAACGCTTTTAGATTTTTGGGCCGATAAACTTGTTCTTTGAATAGCCCAATCAAGATTTCGGTTGCCAGCCCCGTACAGGCAGCTTCCGAATATGCCACGTAGTCCTACGTTTGTACTCGAAAATTCCCCGGGCCTTTTAGCCTTCCCCAGGTTAACTGGCCCGGTTTTTTTATTGCTATTTACTTCCTGATAAGCCTCAACAACTTCCAAGCGGTTGTAAAATGACTCTCCGGGAATCCCAGCGCCCGCTTGACCTGATAATCCCGCTCCAGCACATTCGGCTGCAAATCCCACCTGCGGCTGGTTTCCCAGGAAAGCCATCCCCGGGTCCATGCCCAAAATCCATAGACCGGAACCGGAAAGTCGCTGCCATGAATCACCCGGCTGGCCAGCGGTTCCTTCAGGCAATGAGGAATGTGCCTGCCGCGAATCGGCACATTGAAGGCGCTGCTATCCCCATAAAAATTGGGATAACGGCGGGTCATTTCGGCGAAATGAAAGAAATAGTCGGGGTCGAACATGCCGCTTTTGGTGGCGCAATGGGCGGCAATCACCTTGACGCCGCATTCCAACGGCAGGGTCAGCGTCCGGGGATCGGCATATTTTTTCTGCACCACGGGCACGGTGTGCTCTCCTCCCGTGTGGGCCAGAAGCGGAAGTCCGGCTTCGGCCATGCGTTCCCAAAACCGCTGGTATCGGCGGTTGTTGCAGTCAATGTTCTGGCAGTTGGGAAGGATTTTGAGCATCACGGCCCCGGCTTCCAAGCACCGCTTCAGTTCCTCAAGCGCGTCGGCGCGTGCGGGGTGGATCGACACGGCAGGAAGCAACTCGGGATGCTGCCGGGCCAATTTCAGCACATAATCATTGGGAACATACATGCTGCCGATGCCTTCCATGACGCGGCCTTGCTCGTCGAAAACCTGTTCGTGGGCCAGAATCACCGCGGCCTTGAGGGACGATTCCCGGATCATGGCCAAAAGCCGCTCAACGAACAACCCGTCGAGGTCGCCCTTCAGGGCGCTTTGCGGCAGGCCGATGTGACGGAGCATGAATTTCGCAAGAGGCAGGTGCCACGCGTCCACCCGCATCCAGCATCCGGTCCTTCCCGCGCCGTTGCCCACGATGTGCACATGCATGTCCAGCGGGCCACTCCCAAGCGATGAGGCGGAATTTGCGACATCGGGATTCATCAACAGTTAAGAAGTTTTTCGCAAGTTCCCTGTGTGGAACTCCTCAAACAATTGATCGAGCAAAGCTGCGTCAAAACCTTCTGTTTCGCGGCAGGTGAACACGCCCAGGCAAATGCCATCCTCCGGGCGCCTGGAAAAATGAAAGAGCGCGTTTTCAAACGTCCAGCAGGATTTCCGCGCTGAAAACCGGTTTCGTTCCATGTGAGGAAAAATTTCGGCCGCTCGAACCATCACCTGTTGGATCGCCTCGTTGGAAAAACCCGGGGCAAATACCCGGGTGAGCGTCAGTTCGTCCGGACGGCAGAGCCCGCTGGCCAAAAAGCCGTCCCCCGCCGGATGCATCTCAAACCATTGATTGAGGGTCTTTGGCATATTTACCGTGAAGCGGCTTCAACTGGGATGCGGCTGGTGCGGACCAGCAGCGCTCGTTCGGGTTTGAGGATGGCAATGACGCGAGAGCGATCCGCCTCGATTTCGAGCCTGTCAAACGGCCCCACCGGAAGGGCCTCAGCGATGCGCGGCGTCAATTCCCTGAGAAACGCAATCAATTCCATGCGCGCGCTGGGCGCGCCACTTTGCCACTCATGCAACACCTGCCCGTCCGGGGAAAACACCAGCAACTCATCCACGCGCGGCTGCAGGGCGCGATTGACGCGATCCGCAGCGGAAGCCGCGCTCGGTGAACGGGCGTTGGGAACGCCGATTGCAACCTCCTTGCCACGGGCGACCGGCGTATGGGCGGGAGTGTGGCCTTTGGAAACTGGCGCTGAAGTCGCAGGTGCTTCACCGATTTCATCGCGTTTGCGCGCGGCCTCCATGACCAGAAATTCCCACTGCTGGTAAATGCTCTGCACCGGCGGCGGCGCGAAGGGTTGCAGGTCGAACTCTCCTCGTGGCAGCGCCATGATGGCATTGAACCCTTCCTCTCCGGTAAGGTCGCCGCATTGGGCATGAATGATTCTCCCGTCCTCAACGTAAACCAGCCCTTCCGCAAACTGGGACCGAACCCGCAGCACCACGGAGTGCCGGGCCAGGCAAGTCAGTTGAAGAATGTCCTGCAAGCCGACTTTGCGCAGAACGCCACGAAAGCCGTCGCCGGCCTGCGCGTCGGCCAGATGCTCCATCGCGGCAATGACCTCCCGCCAGCCCTCGCGGGTTTCCGGCTTGGTCAAAAACAATTCCGCCCCGTTCCGCAGCGAGCCGGACCGGCTGGATTCCGAACCATCGCCGGTCAGCATGATTTTGGGCAGCAGAGGATGCCTGTTCTGGAGGACGCTCAACAACTGGACTCCGTCCATCACGGGCATGTGGATGTCAATCAGGATGGCGTTGACCGGCTGCTGGTCAAGCAAAGCCAAGCCGCCGCTGGCGTTGGGTGCCGTCAACACGTCCCACCGTTCGCCGGTGTAGTGCGTCACCGCCCGACGGGCCAATTCAAGGAACGACTCATCGTCGTCAATGAAGAGCGCTGTTTTTCGATTCGTAATCATCCCTGTTGCTGCGGCCATCGTATGCAAAGAGTAAGGCCCCGAAAAATACAAATATTTGGCATCCAAAAAAACGGGTGACTACGAAAGTTTGAGCGGGAGCTTGGGCTGGGACGGGCTTTTCATGGGCGCGCCAGTGGACGGATGTCCGCGGGGTGCCAGCGTCTCGGAACCGCTGCCAAGCGTCTCCAGCGCGCGCCGCACGCTGCGCCGCACCCAGGGATCCTCGTCATTCAACCGGCTTGTCAGAGGCCCAATCGTCCGGGAGTCGGCCATGCGGCCCAAGGCTTCAGCGGCAGCCTGTCGGATTTCCGAGTCCCGGTCTTCCAGCGATTCGAGCAGCGCGGCCACCGCAGCGTTATGATTGGCCAGCAGTGCGGTGATTTCGGCGGGAATGGCCTCGGGCGGCTGCCTATGGATGATCCGGTTTAAAATGTCCGCAGCCGCGTACCGTATCCAATAATCGCGGCTCGACATCGCAGTTTGCAGGACAGCCATCGCGCGCAACGCCGCTTCGGCGGACTCCCAGCCGGGGTTTATTTTCTCCAAAGCCTCCAAGGCCGCCTGGCGAATGCCCTTGGAGGCGTCCACCAACGCCTCAATTAACGTCTCGATGCTCTCGGGCGCCCCGATGCGCATCAACGCCTCGATGGCGCTCTGGCGAACCTCAAGCGCCGGATCCTTCATCAAAGGGAGCAAATGCCTGACGCTGGACGGTTCCCCAATCTGGCCCAAGGCGACAATGGCCGCCTTCTTGACTTCCTGCGACTTGTCTTGCAGCAAATGCACGAGCTTCTCAATGGCAGCCGGGTTTTTTAATTTTCCCAAGGCACGCACGGCGGCGACGCGCGTTTGCGCCTCTCCATCGGACAAAAGCCCCATCAGCGGCTCAAACGCCCCTTCATGCCCAAGATCGCCCAGGGCGTCTGCTGCTGCCGCGCGAACCAACGGATTGGGATCCGCCAAAACGCCTGTCAACGCGTTGCCGGCACGCGCATCCTGTAGCTTGGCTATGGCCAGGACAACGCCCCGGCGGTTGCGGCATTGATCGTCCGCAAGCTCCATCAAGAGCGGTTCCAGGGCCGCTTCCTTGTCAGCCACCGCCGCCGCATAATCGCCCTTGGCCACCCGCCAGCGGGCTCGCTGCTGCGGCGTCGCGGGCACCCACCGCAACAAGTCCAGCGAACGCGCCGCTATCCGCCGCACCTCAAGGTGTGCGTCGCCCAAGGCATCCGCCAGAAACGCCTTGCAGGCGGGGTCGGCGATTTTTCCCAATGCGGAAACCACCGCCTTTCGGGTTTCGGCATCGGTGTCCTTCAACAAGGAGCCCAGTTGGGGAACGGCCTCTTTGCATTTTATTTTTCCCAAACCCTCGATGGCGGTTAGTTTCACCCCCGCGTCGCGATCCCCCAAGGCGGCCAGGAGCACCTTCGCGGCCTGATCGGAGCCATCCGCGACGGCGTTTTCCACCATTTGGCGGCGCGCTTCGGGTTTGTCCGATTTGGTCCAGTTCAGGGAGAGCCAGCTCATTGCGGGGGAGTCTAGCGCGCCTCGACCAAGAGGTGTAGGCAAATTAGCGCAATTTTGACGCACCCCTGTGTGACACATACCATGCAAAAGCAGTTTCCTTCCAGGCCATTTCAAGGCAGGTGTGGTTGTGGTGAAATATAAAACTCAGGCATTCGTTTTGGCCCTTTCCGCCTTGTTCCCGCTGGTTTCGGCCACACCCGCGCTGGCGCAAATCAGCAAGGGCCACCGCATCATCATCGAGCGCGGCCTCCAGGCGCAGGGCATGGTCACCAAGGACGATGTGTTCAACCTGAACACCTATTCCAACGCCCATTACACCGCGGTGCATTGGCTGTGGGACGCCAATCCCGCCAAGCTCGGAACCGCGCCCGGATTCCCATGGGCCCGCTGGGCGGGCGATGAAACCAAGGTGCCCCCGCTGGGCGCCGAGGGACCGCACATGAGCCAGTTGGTCATGCTGCAACTGGGCGACGAATGGCATTTGAACGACCCGGCCATCCGCAATCGCGCCGTCAACTGGTTTGAGTCCATCCGGGGCAATTATCCCAACACCCTGGTGTACATGAACAATTTCGGCGGCCAGGTCGGCGACCCGGAGCTGTTTGATTTTTATTCGCGCGCCAAGCCGGACATGCTCTGCTTCGACACCTACCCCTGGAGGTCGGATTACATTTCACGCCAACCCATTGGCGGCCCGCCGACAAGCTGGTACAGCGAGCTGCGCCGTTACCGCGAGCATGCCCGGGGCGCGAACATCCCCTACGGCAGCTATCAGGAGCTGG
>CALJZV010000362.1 GCA_937983475.1 uncultured Verrucomicrobiales bacterium | reverse complement strand
TGCAATTACGATTTCGCCACCTACATTAACGGGACCAAAGGACTGGGGATTGTTTCGACCGCAGTCCATATCCCCGCAAATTCGCGCATTTTCTCGGGACACAAAATCACCAAGGCCGGGTTGGCCTGGGCCTATCCGCAGCCGGAACCCAATCCCTACCAGCTCGAATGGGACAACCTGATCGAGGCCATCCGCAAAGACCAACCCTACAATGAAGTCAAACGCGGCGTTGAGGTCAGCGTGGTGACCTCGATGGGGCGCATGGCCGCGCACACCGGCCAAGTGGTGACCTTCGACGACATGCTCAACCATGAACACGAGTTCGCCCCCAATGTGGATAAGCTGGTGCTTAACGGCCCAGCGCCGCTCCTGGCGGATGCGACGGGCAAATATCCCGTTCCCGAACCGGGCGTCAAAAAGAAGCGGGAATACTGAGCGGTCTGAAATTGTTTCCCAGTCAAAGAGCGGCGGATATCGTGTCTGCCGCTCTTTTTTTGCCCGCGACAATCAAGACGTCTGGGCTGTGGGTGTGGCAAACTTCAGCTCACAAACTGCGGATCAAAAACCGGTCCCAGTCTGTGTTTGCGAAGCAGTTCGACAAACTTCGCCAAGCCCTGCTTCTCATCCGTGCCCAGATGAAAGTGAATGTGCCATCCCAGGTAATCCCGGCGAAAATCCAGGTCATAATCCGTCCGGCTCGCAATGATGTGATCAAGCGTGTCGAGCCCAAAGTCCTTGGCCTCCCGCAACAGACTTCGCAGGCGGCCGTTCTCAACGCCCCGGCGCAACGCCCAAACGGCGTAAACAAACGGCAGACGCGTCAACTCATACCACGCCGCGCCCAGATCCCAGATTTCATGGGAGGGATTCGTGCGAAGGAAATCAATTCCGCGATCGCCAATCAGCAGAAAATTATCCAACTCCTGCAAGCGGTCGTAGCCGGCGAGCGGCTTGAAGTCCGGCTTCAATCCCTGCTCGGCCAAAAGAACCTTGAGCAAAGACACACTGGTGAGCGACGCCGGGTCGCAGAGAATTTCCCGCACGTCCTCCAATGGCTGCCGATGCGCCAGAAAAACGCTTTTGACTTCCCCGAGTGACGCCACGGCAATCCCGTCGAGCACGTCATAGCGGTCGTGAAACAACACCTCAGTCACACTGACCAGCGCGGCATCCAGTTCATCGTGGCGCAATTTTTCGGCCAGTTCCGAGGGCGGCAAAAAAACAATCTGCTCCTCCAGGCCGCGCGTCAGCGGCACGGCGTTCAAATATGGCACGGAGCCGACACGGAAAGGCGCAAGGGAATTCTCCAACTCGCCCTCGCGTTGGTCGAGCACACGGCGGGTTTCACGCTGATAACGCTGCGCCAGATCCTCAGGGGTTTCGCGGGGGGCCATGCGCAGTTTGGGCGTCTTTTCAGAGGGCATGAATCCTTTCGCTCATTGTGGGCAAAGATAACTGCCCCCCAACAGGCCGCCAAGCGCGATTGCAGCTTTGAAGCGGCGTGTTTGAGGGAAAAAAGCGCGGAAGTTTGCAACCGTTTTTGGGCGCCACGCGCCTTGAAAAACGAGGCCGAATTTTTCAAATTCCTGTTTACACCCGGGAGTCGGTTGTTAGTATGCGGCAACCAATCGGGCAACATGAAAAAAATCGACGCCATTATCAAACCGTTCAAGCTGGAAGACGTAAAAGAGGCCTTGGCGGAAATTGGCGTTGAGGGCATGACCGTCACCGAGGTCAAGGGCTTTGGGCGGCAAAAAGGGCATACTGAAATTTACCGCGGCAGCGAATACACCGTGGACTTCCTCCCCAAAATCAAACTGGAAATCGTGCTGGCCGACAACATGGTGGATGCGGCCGTTGAGGCCATTGTCAACGCCGCCAAAACGGGAAAAATCGGCGACGGCAAGGTCTTTGTCAGTCCCATCGAAAATGCGGTCCGGATCCGCACGGCGGAAACGGGCGAAGACGCCGTTTGACCCGGCTTTTTCGATAGAGAATTTGCGGAAACTGGCCTTTTTAAGGAGGCCCTCATGCTCTGTGAATAACTTGTGAACAAGTGTTAATATGTTGTCCTCGTCAGACAATGTTGCTTGGCTTAGAACGCATCGCCGCTTGGGCAAAGATCTCATGGATCGCCCGAGCAGGCTTCGGGTGATATGGAAAGCAAAAAAATTTATACAAGTCGCTTTTTATAAGCCATTTATAATATTTTTGCCCTTTAGAATGAGCAGCGTTGAGCAATAATAATCACGAGTAATTTGGCGAGATTTAAAAAAACTGCTCTTGACAAAATGATCGGAAAAAGAATCAAGCCGGAATTGGAGTCGGCCGGTGAATAATTGAGAATAATCAAGGTTTTTTTGATGGAAAAAATGCAATTGTCAGCAGAAAAAATCTGGGCCGGTGCGCAAGAGGTGCTCCGGTCGATGTTGACCGGGCAAATTTACACCCTTTGGTTCCAGCCTATCCGCGCCGTTTCGATGGATCGGGATTCAATCACGCTCGAGGCTGCAAATGAGTTTTCCGAAGTTTGGCTCAAGGAAAATTACATGGGCCTGCTCAAGGATGTCTTAACTCACGCTGCCGGACAATCCCTACAGGTCCGTCTTCAGGCTTCCAAACAATCCGAGCCTGTTTTGATGACGCCCGCGGCTCCCGAGCCTTCCAAGGCCAAAACCAAAGCCAAAGAAACCGCCCCAACTACAGCGGCGGCACCGCGTGAAATCTTGTTCAACCCCAAGAACACGTTTGAAAACTT
>CALJZV010000361.1 GCA_937983475.1 uncultured Verrucomicrobiales bacterium | reverse complement strand
GGAGGACGAGGACGACGTTCCAACGCTCTGACATGGATTTCATCAGCCCAGTTTTAACAGCGTTTGTCGTCGGCGTCCTCAGCGGCTTCTTGGTGTCCATTCCCGTTGGGCCCATCAACGTCACAATCATCAACGAAGGCGCCCGCCGTGGATTCCGCTGGGCGCTGCTCATCGGCTTTGGCGCGGTGCTGATGGAAACCATCTACTGCGCCATCGGATTTGCTGGGTTTGCCACGTTCTTCGACTCCAAGCTGATCAAGGCATCCATGGAACTGATCAGCTTCATGCTGATGATTTTTCTCGGGATCAAGTTTCTCTTCCTCCACTCCATCCCCAGCGCCAGTAAAAGTGCCGAGCGCGTCGAGGAACGCCTGCATCCGCATTCAGCGTTCATGACCGGCTTTGTGCGCGTGCTTGGCAACCCAGCGGTACTCCTCTTGTGGGTGACCCTGGCTGGCGCGTTCGCCTCCCACGAATGGGTGGCCGACACTTGGACCAGTCGCGCTTCCTGCATCAGCGGCGTCGCCGTGGGAGCCGCAGCGTGGTTTGTGCTTTTAAGCTATTTGATTTCCCTCAAGCACAAGGAAATGTCCGAACAAACGCTCATCCGCATGTCGCAGTTTTCCGGTGTCTTTCTTTTTGCCGTAGGCATTGCCATCGGGATCAGGCTTATTTTGCTCATTGCTCGCCACGAGCATGGTGTAAACGTTCAAGTGGACTGAAGATAAATGCATTTAAGATACTCGGCTTCCGCGAAGGCCGCCGGGTGGTCTTGAGGGTGGCGCGTGGTTTGTAGTTCCTTGAACCGGCGCCCGGAATGGCGGGCGGCCACTCTCACAGCGCCAAAAAATTCTTCCGCGCTCACATGCGCCGAGCAGGATGCCGCAACCAGCACGCCACCGGGATCCAAACTCGCAATCCCGTTTTGCGCAAGGGATTGATAGGCGCGAATGGCTTCGGCGCGCTCCGATTCACGCTTGGCCAGCGACGGCGGATCCAGAATCACCAGGCCGAATCGACGCCGGTCGTTGTCCCGCAGCCACTCGAATGCGTCCGCCTGAATGGTTTCGTGCCGGCAGCGCGCGATGGCGGGAACCTCCTTGTTCAGCGCAAAATTGCGCTCAGCCGCCCTCAAGGCGTGCGGGCTGATGTCGAGATCAGTGACTGAAGCGGCACCTCCGCGAGCGGCGTAAAGCGAAAAGCCGCCCGAAAAACTGAACCCCTTCAGCACCGTGCGCGCCGTCGAATGCTACTCCACGATGCGGCGATTGTCCCGTTGATACAGAAAAAATCCCGTCTTCTGCCCCTGCACCACATTGGCCTCAAACTTCAGGCCGGTCTCGCGGAAAACAATCAGGTTCTCAGCGGTCTTCTCCGTGAGCCACTGTCCGTCTCGGAGCCCGTGCTCCGCCGCCCTAACCTGGATGTTGCGGCTCAGGCGCAAGACGATGGATTTTTCGGGAAGTACCGTCTGAAGGAGACTTTTAATTTCCTCAAGGCGTCCAAGCCAGATGCCGGTGTAAATTTTTAGAACCAGCGCGGCTTCGTAGCGGTCCAGCACCAACCCAGGCCAACCATCGCTTTCGCCGTGAATGCACCGGAAACCGGTGGTCTGCTCGCCGAACAGTCCCTCACGCTTTTTCAGCGCCCCTTCAAGACGTTGGCGCCACCAGTTTGCGTCAAGAGTCTGAGGCTTGCCTGAGAACAGCACGCGCACCCGGATGGGAGAATCCGGATCATACAGTCCGGCAGCCAAAAATTGGTCGTTGCGATCGTACACCACGGCCAGTTCCCCGCAGATGCCAGGCCGGTTCTGCTCGCGAATGCTGGATTCATACAGCCACGGGTGTCCTTGGCGAAGCAAATACGTGTTCATCTCGCCCTTGCCCTTAGTTTCGATAGGCTGACGCTTGGCGAAAAAGAAGCGGTCCTTGATCAGTTCGAAAGTAGCCTCGCTGACTTGGATGTGGCCGGGATGGCTGGCGGCCTCCATGCGGCTTGCGGTGTTCACCGTGTCGCCCCACAGGTCGTAGCTGAATTTCTTTTTGCCAATGACACCCGCGACCACCGGCCCGGTGTGAATCCCGATGCGCATGCCCAGGTTTATCCGACGCTCACCGTTGATCCGAAGAATCTCTCGCTGCATGTCCAGCGCCATGGCCGCTACGGCATTGGCGTGCTTGGGCAGCGGCTTGGGCAGGCCGCCGACAACCATGTAGGCGTCCCCGATGGTTTTTATTTTCTCCAAAGCATGCTTCTCTGCAAGGCGGTCAAACGCGGAGAAAATATCGTTGAGCGTCTGCACCAGCTCCGCCGGCGACACTTGGGTGGCCAGCCTGGTGAACCCGGCGATGTCCGCAAAAAGGACGGTGACTTCCGCAAAGCTGTCAGCGATGACGCTTTCGCCCTTTTTGAGCCGCTCGGCGATGGGCGCGGGGAGGATGTTCAACAGGAGCCTCTCTGATTTGTCCTGCTCGGCCTGAAGACGGTTCACGTAAGCCTGTTCCAAGTCGCGAAGCCGCTTTTTCTCCAGGCAGGCGTTGACCCGGGCCTGGAGCAGAACAGCATCAATCGGCTTGGTAAGGTAATCCTCGGCGCCGGTCTGAATGCAGCGCGCGGCGCTTTTGGTCTCGCGATTGCCTGAAAGAATGATGACCGGGATGTTGCGCCAGACCATGTCTGCCTTGAGAAAATCGAGAAACTGAAAACCGTTCATTTCCGGCATGGTGATGTCGCTGAGAATGACATCGAACTCAAGGCCGTGCAGCGAGGCCAAGGCATCCTCGCCGTTGCTGGCTGTCACCACAGTGTGGCCTTGTTGCTCCAGGACAAACTTCAGCAAATCCAACGTCCGCTTATCATCATCCACCACCAGAATGGCGCCCCGCTCCCGCTGCTCGGCATTGCGCGGCATAGGATCCCCGATCACGGCGTCGCTCCGGACAACTTCGCCGGAAGGAACGCCAATTTCAAACCCCAGCTTGGCCTTGCGGATCTCATCCGAACTGGTCAAAAGCGTCTGGAGGTATTTGCCGGTGGAAAGGATTTTTTGCAGTTCCAGCGCCAAATCCATTTGGCTCAGCGCCTTGGCCCGATCCAGGAACATTTCGCACCGCCCAAGAAAGAGATTGAGCGGATCGCTCAGTTCCGGTCGGATGGCAATTTGAATGGGATTCTTGTCACTCTTTCCAGCCTTGTCGCCGGTGAGGTCGAAGGGATTGAACTTTTTGTCAGCCATGACATCAAAAATGTTGTTTGGATGCCGTCGCATCAATCGGAGGGCGCCTGCGCATAAAACTCCTTATGCCCACGATAATGCCACCGGCAACCTTGAATAGACAGCACAATTCAGGCCACTCGCACCTTTGAATCCCGTCCGCCTCAACCAGCGTGAACGATTATTTTGCCTTTTGGCCCGGCACAATCACTTCGCCCTCCCAAACCGCCACCTTCGTGACCGGGTCGTAGGTGAGGATGCGATTTTTGCTTCCGGGCGCGGGTGGCAGATCGGTTTTGGGAAGCCATTGGCTAAGTTCCATTTTGACCGACGCATATTTCCTCTGACCGGCGAGGTTGATCCATTCATTGGGGTCGCGCTTCATGTTGTAAAGTTCCTCCGACCCGTCGGCGTAGCGGATGTAACGCCACTGCTCGGTGCGAATGGCGTGGTTGCCTTGGTTGTGCGAGGTGATGGCCGGCCAGGGACGGGGTGCCTTGGCGCTCTTCAACTGAGGCACCAGACTGTGACCTTCCAGCCCTTCGACGGCCGGCAATCCGCACAGTTCCAAAAGCGTGGGATAAATATCGAGCAGTTCCGCGGGCCGGTTGCAGCGCGCGTTTTTGGCAACGCCTGGCCCAGCGAAGATCAACGGCACGCGCGTGCTGCGGTCCCACAGGGAATTCTTCCCAGCCTTTTGCTTTTCGCCCAGATGCCAACCGTGGTCGCTCCAGAGAACGACAATTGTACTGTCCGCGAGACCGGACGCATCCAAGGCATCAATCACCCGACCAACCTGGCTGTCCACGAAACTGGTGGTCGCAAGATAAGCACGCACAAGCGGCTTCCACTGATTGTTTGCCTTCAACCAAGAAAGGCGCGGCTCGGGCAGCTTCCAGTGCAGATACCATGAAAACTCCGGAGTGTCGTCACGGTCATTCTCCTTCACAGGCGGCATGATGAGTTTGTCCTCGGGATAAAGATCGAACCATTTCTTCGACGCGTAGCACGGCACGTGCGGCAACCGAAACCCGGCGGCGATGAAGAACGGCTTGTCCTTGGGCGCATTCCGGATCTGCTCGATGGCGGCGTCGGCGATCTTCCAGTCGCCCTGGTCCTCGTCGTTTTCCGGGAAAACGCCCCAATCCATCGCGGGATGCCCGCCCGGTTCATTTTTCACAAACTTCTCGAATGGTCGGGGAATGTGCGGCGCGGGCCCCCATACAGAAAATTCGGCCGCGTGCTCCTTCGCCAGGACCGAGCCATCATGAAATATTTTACCGCAGGTGTAGGCGTAGTAGCCGGCCTTCATGAACGCCTGAGGCAAAGTCACGCGATC
>CALJZV010000360.1 GCA_937983475.1 uncultured Verrucomicrobiales bacterium | reverse complement strand
GCCAAGCAGCTTCGCCTCGGCATCCCGCTGATTGACGAGCCTCCGGGACGCCCACTGCGCCGGCTTTCGGAGCGCGGCCTGGGCACGCTCAACCGGATTGACCCGGTTGTGTTGAACCTTCAAAAGACACGCCTGCACGACCCGCTTCTGGGCTTCATGGGATCGAATGATCATCCGGGCGATTACCGGTCGAGCGGCTGCACCGCCTGCCACGTGGTTTACGCCAACGACCGTTCGCCCAGCCACTCGGACTGGTACAGCAAATACGGCCACCAGGGACTGAGCTTCAGCGAGGATCCATCCATTTCCAAACGGGAGCGCGGCCATCCGATCAAGCACCAGTTCACCCGCTCCATTCCCAGCAGCCAATGCATGACCTGCCACATGCACCAGGGCAACCTCTTCGTGAACACCTACCTCGGCTACACCTGGTGGGACCAGGAATCCGACGGCGAATTCATGTATCCCAAGGAGCAGAAGGATCCGACTGAGGATGAAATGTTCGAGTCCTTGCGAAGGAATCCTGAGGCCGCCGCCGCGCGCGGACTGTGGAATGACCCGGACTTTCTCGAAAAGGTCGCTGAGCTGAATCCCAAGCTCAAGCACACGCAGTTTGCGGATTACCACGGCCACGGCTGGGTGTTTCGCGCGGTGTTCAAGAAGGACCGCAAGGGCAACCTGCTCGATCTGGAAGACGACGTCATTTCGCACGAAGACCCGGACAAGTTCGCCAAGGCGGTTCACCTCAAGGACATTCACCTGGTGCGCGGCATGCAGTGCGTGGACTGTCATTTTGACGCCGATGTGCATGGCAACGGCAATCTGTACGGCGAGCCGCGCGCGGCCACGACCATCGAGTGCATTGACTGTCACGGCACGGCCACACAGCGCCCCACACTCGTCACGTCCGGAAACGGCGGGCAAATTGACCTGAGCAAAACCGCGACGCCCTGGGGGCCGCGCTTTGTGTGGGAAGGAAATAAACTCATCCAGCACTCGATGATGAGTCCGGACCGGCGCTGGGAAATTCCTCAAACCAAGGACACCATCGACCCGTCCTCGCCGCGCTACAATCCCAAGTCGCATTACGCCAAAACCCTCCGGCGCGACGGTGAAACCTGGGGCAACGCCGCCGTGGAAAAGGATTGCGCGCGCAGTGGCGAGCTGGCCCACGACAATCAGAACATCTCCTGCCAGGTCTGTCACACCTCCTGGGCCACCAGTTGCTTCGGATGCCACCTGCCGATGAAGGCCAACCAGCGCGTGGCCTTGAACAAATTCGAGGGCATCACCACCCGCAACTACACCTCCTACAACCCGCAGGTCGTGCGCGACGACGTCTTCATGCTCGGCAAGGACGGCACGGTGAAAAGCAACCGCCTCGCCGTGATCCGCTCATCCAGCGCCGTCGTGGTCGGTTCGCAAAACGCCAACCGTGAATGGGTCTATTCCCAGCAGCAGACCATTTCCGCCGAGGGCTACAGCGGCCAGGCCTTCAACCCGCATTTCGCCCACGCCACCAGCGGGCGCGGCACGACCAAGAACTGCACCGACTGCCACCTGTCCAAGGAGAACGACAACAACGCCATCATGACGCAACTGCTGGGATTCGGCACCGGCACGGTCAATTTCTTCGGGAGATTCGCTTACGTCGGCGCGGGCAAGGACGGCCTTTACGGCGTGGTCTGGACCGAGCGCGAGGAGCCGCAGGCAGCCATCGGCAGCCATCTGCACAAGCTGGCGTACCCGAAAAATCATCAGCAGCACGAGAACGCCGGCCGCAAACTTCAGGAAGCCTATCATCATCATGGCCGCGAGATTCTCGATCTTACGCTGCGCGGTGAATACCTCTACACGGCCAACGGCAAGGACGGCTTTGAAGTCTTTGACGTGGCCAACATTGACCACAAGGGCTTTTCCGAGCGCATCATTTCGTCTCCGGTTTCGCCTCTGGGCCAGCGCACCTATGTTCGCACCAAATATGCCACGTCGGTTGCCCTGCCCAGCACGCTGGCGCTGGACCCGGCCCGCGAGCGGCTTCCGGAAAATGAAGAGCAGCCGATTCACCCTCTTTACGCCTATGTCTATGTCACCGACCGCGAGGAGGGCCTGGTCATAGTCAACGTCGCCACGCTGGTGGATGGCAATCCGGACAACAATTTCCTGAAGGAAAAAATCGTCTTCAATCCTGATGGGAAATTAAAAGGCGCGTCGCACTGCGTTGTGGCTGGCCACCGGCTTTACATTACCGCGGACCGGGGGCTGTTCGTCGTGGACGTGGACGATCCCAAAAATCCCCGGCTCGTTGGCGAAGTGACCGACGGCTTTCTCAACCGTCCGCGCGCCGTGACGGTGCAGTTTCGCTACGCGTTTGTGACCGACGCCGACGGGCTAAAGGTTCTGGACATCACCGACGCGGAGCATCCGGCGCCCGTGCGCTCGGCCTTGGTGCCGCTGGCCAACGCGCAGCGGTTTTATTTGGCCAGAACCTACGCCTACGTCGCCAACGGCGCGGAGGGGCTGGCGATCATTGACATTGAGAATCCCGAGCGGCCCCGGCTCGACCAGATGTTCAACGCCGATGGCGCGTTGAACGACACGCGCGCCGTGCAGATCGGCTCGGTCAACGCCTCCATGTATGCGCTTGTGGCCGATGGCAAAAACGGCCTGCGCGTGCTCCAGCTCATTTCGCCCGACACGGTGCCGGGCTACATGGGCTTCACGCCGCGGCCCAACCCAAAATTAATTGCGACCTACCCGACAAAAGGGCCTGCCGTGGCTGTGTCGCGCGGCCTGGACCGCGACCGTGTGGTGGATGAAACCGGCCACCAGACGGTGGTTTTCGGGCGGCGCGGGTCGCGTCCCTTTACCGCTGAGGAAATGAACGCCTTCTATCGCCACGCCACGGGCGCCTCGGAGAAACAGCCGCTGTTCAAGGTGGAGGATGTCGCCGTGACTCATGGCGATTTAAAAACCAAAGCCGGCCTGACGCTGAAACCGTCGCTGGAGCCGGTGACGGAAACCAGTCCGCCGGCCCCGCGTGAATATCCCGAGCGCCTGATGCGGCGCGGGAAGTAATGGCGTTATTGAAGACGTTATCCGGAAGCCCAACCGCGTCGAATGTCATTGAAGCGGGTGATTTATTTTCTCCGCAAATGATTTGGCGCTGCCAAACCCCGCAACCGGTGCGGTTTCCTCTCCCGGCTTTCGGCCACCCTCTCCTCCAAAAAGGGAGGAGAGGGCCAGGGAGAGGTGGAGCTTAACGGCCACCCGGAAATAAACACACCCAACCGCGTCGCCGGGTAAATAAAAATCTTTGTCAACCACGGCGGGGCACTTATTGTACGCGGCCATGTTTACAGGAACCTACGCCGCCATTGTGACGCCGTTCCGCAACGGCAAACTCGACGAGCCCGCGCTGGAAAAACTGATCCGCCAGCAAATCAAGGGCGGCGTGGACGGCATCGTGCCGGTCGGCACCACCGGCGAGTCGCCCACCGTCAATTTCGAGGAACACGTTCACGTGGTGAACCTCGCCGTGAAGTTCGCCGCTGGTAAAATAAAAGTGCTCGCGGGCACCGGCGGCAACGCGACCGACGAAGCCATTTACCTCACCCAGGCCGCCGAAAAGGGCGGCGCGGACGGCACGCTCCAGGTGGCCCCCTACTACAACAAGCCGACGCAGGAAGGCCTCTTCCAGCATTTCCGCGCCATCGCCCGGGCCACCAAACTGCCGATCATCCTCTACAGCATCCCCGGTCGGTGCGGCATCGAGATCGCCGTGGAAACCGTCCAGCGCCTGGCCCGCGAGTGCAGGACGGTCATTGGCATCAAGGAGGCCGGGGGCAACGCCGACCGCGTCAGCCAGTTGCGCGCCGCGCTGGGCGACAAGTTCATCATCCTCAGCGGCGACGACGCGCTGACGCTGCCGTTCATGTCCGTCGGAGCGCAAGGGGTCGTCAGCGTCGCGTCGAATGTCATCCCCAGGGAGGTTTCCAGAATGGTCAACGCCTTTGCCTCCGGCAAGCCGCGCGAGGCGCTCAAAGTTCACCAGAAATTTTACCCGCTCTTCAAGGACCTCTTTGTCGAGACCAACCCCGTGCCGGTCAAAACCGCGCTGGCGATGATGGGCCACATCCACGAGGAATTCCGCCTGCCGCTGGTCCCGATGCAGCCCCAGAACCGCGAGATTCTCAAAGCCTCGCTCAAGCGCTGCGGTGTGTTGAAGTGACCAGCACAAAATCAAAAACTTTAAAACCATAACAAAATGACCCGTATCATCATCACCGGACCGAAGGGGCGCATGGGCCAGGCGCTGTTGGCTTGCGCGGCCCGAATGACGGAATCCATTGAGGTTGTCGCGCGGATTGGCTCCGACGATGACATCGGCAGAGCCATGGAACAATGCGACGCTGTCATCGATTTCAGCTTTCATGAAGTGACGCCAAAGTTCGCCGCCGAATGCGCGCGTCACGGCAAGGCCATTGTCATCGGAACCACCGGCCACACGCCGGGCGAAGCCGCCGACATCCGCAAGCTCGCTTCGAAGATCCCGATGGTCTTGAGCTCCAATTTTTCCACCGGCGTCAACGCGCTCTTCTGGCTCACGCGCAAGGCCACGGAGATTCTCGGGCCGGACTTCGACCTCGAGATTGTCGAGATGCATCACCGGTTGAAGAAGGACGCGCCCAGCGGCACCGCAACGACGCTGGCAGAAATCCTGGCGGACGTGCGGAAGCAACAATTGGAAAAGGTCATTCGCCACGGACGTGAAGGGTTGACCGGCGAGCGGACCCGGACAGAGATCGGCATGCACGCCGTGCGCGGCGGCGATGTGGTGGGCGACCACACGGTTATATTTGCCACAAACGGCGAGCGTGTGGAACTCACCCACAAGGCATCGAGCCGCGAGACCTTCGCCAACGGGGCGCTCCGGGCCGCGCTCTGGGCGGTCAAACAACCGCCCGGCCTGTACGACATGCAGGACGTTTTGGGACTGAAGTGAACCCGGACCCGCATCAGGTGACGTTTGTCGCGCTCGGCTCCAACCTGGGCGATTCCCCTGCGATTCTTCGCGAGGCCCTGGCGAAACTGGAGGCCCTGTCCGCCGCGCCGCTGTTGAAGTCCTCCCTGTGGCAGTCCTCGCCGGTGGATTGCCCGCCCGGCTCGCCGCCGTTTGTCAACGCCGTGGTGGGACTGATGCCGCGTCCGGGCGAAACGCCGGAGTCGCTTTTGGAAAAACTGCAATCGCTGGAAAGGGCGCTTGGCCGCCCGCCAAAGAAGGTATTGAACGAACCGCGCCCGCTCGACCTGGACCTGATTGCCTTCGGTGGCGAAAGGCGGTCGTCCGAGAGATTGGTCCTGCCGCATCCGCGCGCGCACCAAAGGCGTTTTGTGCTCGCGCCGCTGGCCGAGATCGCGCCGGAGCTGGTTTTGCCTGGCCAGACGGCCACGGTGGCGGAACTTTTGGCCGCCCTGAAGTCTTCAGAAAATGTAACCCGGCTGGAAAGTGTCTCATGAAGTAATTCCGAGGCAGGCGAGGACGCCTGCCCTATTTTTACGGCAATCGTCCATCACCGCATTAACGAATTCGGGAATCGCGCACATGCGCCCACGCCTCAGGACGGCTGAACTGGTTATTGCAGCCACCGGGCTCTTCCGCTACTTTCTCCCGACTTATTTATGACATTGACGGAGAAAATTTTGGCCCGCGCTGCGGGAAAAGCCCGCGTTGAAGCCGGGGACAACATCTGGGTGAACGCGGACGTGCTGATGACCCATGACGTTTGCGGCCCGGGCACCATCGGCGTGTTCAAGCGCGAATTCGGCAAGAACGCCAAGGTGTGGGACCGCAACAAGGTGGTGATCATCCCCGACCACTACATTTTCACGGCGGATTCCAAGTCCAACCGCAACGTGGACATCCTGCGCGAGTTCGTGAAGGAACAGGGCATTCCCTACTTTTACGACGTCATTGATGATCCGGAGGGCACGTGGAAGTTCGACGAGGTTCGCGGCAATCTGCAGCGCCAGTATGGCTCGCGCTACGCCGGGGTCTGCCACACCGCGCTGCCGCAGAAGGGCCACACCCGGCCCGGCGAGATTCTCTTCGGCACCGACTCGCACACCTGCATGGCTGGCGCGTTCAACCAGTTCGCCACCGGCATCGGCAACACCGACGCGGGATTTGTCATGGGCACGGGCAAATTGCTGCTGAAGGTTCCCGAAACAATGCATTTCCGCCTCGAAGGCAAGATGCAGCCGGGCGTCATGGCCAAGGACATCATTCTGCACGTCATCGGCGAAATCGGCTTCGACGGCGCCACCTACCGCGCGATGCAGTTCGACGGCGCGGGCGCGTCCAGCCTCTCGATTGACGACCGCATGACCGTCGCCAACATGGCCATCGAGGCGGGCGGCAAGAACGGCATTTTTGAGTTCGACGCGCAGACAGCGGCGTTCGTGGATTACCGTTGCAAGCTGAACGGCACCAAGTCCACCTATCAGCCCGTGGAGCGCGACCGAGACGAGAAGTTTGTTTACGACCTGGTCGTGGAACTGGACAAGCTGGAGCCGACGGTCGCCTGCCATCCCGACCCGGGCAACCGCAAGCTGGCCAAGGAGCTGAGCCACATCAAGCTCGAGCGCGCCTACATCGGCTCCTGCACGGGCGGCAAGACCAGCGACTTTTTGGAATTTGCCCGCGTCCTGCGCGGCCGCAAGGTGGCCATCGACACCTTTGGCGTGCCCGCCACGCCGGAGATTGTCCACGACCTGCAAACCGCCCGCTGGGGCGAACAAACTGTCTGGGAAATTCTGGTGGACGCCGGCGTGCGCATGACCGAGAACGCCGGGTGCGCCGCCTGCCTGGGCGGTCCGGTGGACACCTTCGGGCGCATCAATACGCCGATGAACTGCATCAGCGCCACCAACCGCAACTTCCCCGGACGCATGGGGCACCGTGAGGCGAAGGTGTTTCTCGCATCGCCCGCGACGGTGGCCGCCAGCGCGTTGACCGGCAAGATCACCGACCCGCGCGAATTTCTGAGTTAATTTCCTCTCCAGTTCCAGGGTGATGAACCGCGAGCGTCTCGATTTCTGGTGTGAGCGGATCATTCTGGGATTGGTTCTGGCCATCCTGATTTTCGGCCCGTTGGCCACCGGCGCGGTCCGGACCCTGGAGTTTTTAATTATCCAAGGGCTGACGGTGCTGGCTGGAGTTGTCTGGCTGATTCGGCTCTGGCTTCAGCCCCGGGCGGTCCTCCTCTGGCCACCGGTCTGCTGGGTGGTCTTGGCCTTTGCGGCGTATGCGGTCGTTCAATATTTCATCGCGGATGTTGAATACCTGGCGCGGCAGGAATTGATCCGCGTGCTGATTTACGCGCTTCTGTTTCTCATCGTCGTCAACAACCTCAGCCGGCAGGAAACCACGCAAATCATGGTGTTCGGGCTCATTTTCCTGGCGATGGCGATTGCCGGTTACGCCATTGTTCAATTTGCCACCGGCTCCCCCAAGGTCTGGCATTTCACCAAGCCGGAGCAATATTTCGGCCGCGCCGGGGGAACCTACATCAACCCCAACCACCTGGCCGGTTTTCTGGAAATGATCCTGCCGCTGGCGCTGGCCTATGCGTTGAGCAGTCGGCTCAATCACCCGCTGCGCATTGTTCTGGCCTACAGCTGCGTTGTCTTGCTTGCAGGCATCGGCGTGACCATTTCGCGCGCGGGCTGGATCGTGGCGGCTGTCGTGGTGACCGTGTTTTTCGCGGGCATGCTGCTCCAGCGCGGACGGCGTCTGTCGGCCGTGGCCATGCTGCTCATTTTGCTGGGAGTCGGGGCAATGTTTGTGACCAAGACGGCCATGGCCAAGAAGCGGTTTGCTGAGTGGACCAAGGTGGATTCCGCGGATTACCGGTTCCAGTTTTGGGAGGCAGCCTGGAAAATGTGGAAGGACAATCCCTTGCTGGGTGTGGGCCCGGGACACTTTGACGTGCGCTTTGCGGAATACCGTCCGGCTGTTGCCCAGGCGCGGCCCATTTATGTCCACAACGATTACCTGAACACGCTGGCGGACTGGGGCGCGGTTGGCGCCATTCTGATTGGCGCAGCCTGTTTCCTCATCGGCCAAGGGGTGGTTCGCACCTGGCCCCGCGTTCAACGCAGCACCGACGACCTCAATCCGCGCAGCAGCAACCGCGCGGCCTTTCTCGCCGGCGCCTCGCTTGGCGCGGCGGCCATTCTCCTGCACTCGCTGGCCGACTTCAACATGCAGGTGCCCGCCAATGCCATCACGGCCCTGACACTGCTGGCGTTGCTGACCGGGTGGCAGCGGTTTGCCTCGGAGCGATTTTGGAGAACGCCCGGCCCCTTCCTGAAACTGGCGATCACCTTGGTTGCCGGGGCGGCGTTGCTCTTTCTCAGCGAAAGGGGAATGCAAAAGTACGCCGAGTTTCGCTGGCTGGCCCATGCCGAGGCCGCGAAGGACGAGCCCCGGGAGCGGATCGCTTTCCTGAAGAAAGCCCATGCCGTTGAGCCGCAAAATCCAGCGACCGTTTACGAAATCGGAGAGCTGTTGCGCCAGCAAAGCTGGCAGGGTGAATCCGATTACGAGGATTTGGCGCAGGAAGCCATCGGCTGGTTTGAAAAGGGCATCCGCCTCAATCCATTGGACCCTTATAATTACCTGCGAATCGGCATGTGCCTGGACTGGCTGGGGCGCCATGAGAAAGCCGGCCCCTATTTTGAACAAGCGCTCCAGCGCGACCCGAACAATTATTTCATCGTCGCCTTCCAGGGCTGGCACCAGATGCACCTGAAAAATTACCTGCTGGCCCGCTCCTGGTTCATGCGCTCGCTCAAGCTTTACACCAACCACAAGGACCGCAACCGCATGCCGGCGGTTTACCTGGAAATTATTAAGCAAAAGCTGGCTGAGGAGAAAATTGCCGTTCCGGATGGATTCAAGTGAATCCTTGGAAGCAATCCGGAGGCGCCGGTTTATTTTTGCCTTGAGACTGACAGGTTATTGAGCCGCTGACGGGCAGCCAAAAACCCCGGATTCAGTTGCAGCGCCGCCTCGTAATGATGAATGGCCCCGGAAATATTTCCGGCCTCCTCCAGCGCCATGCCCAGATTGAAACGGGCCTCCAGCATGGAGGGATTCAGTTTCAATGCAGCCTGATAATGCTCGATGGCCTTGTCCAAACGGCCAAGCTCATGAAAACACTGCGCCAGTCCGCCTTGAATGCGCGCATCCTTCGGGTTGAGAACGGCCGCCTGGCCCAACTCCTCCAACGCCTCCCTCCATTTTCCCTGCATCAAATAAAGGCTGCCGATGTTGGCATAAATGTCGGCAAACTTGGGATTCAGCTTGCGGGCCTTCTCCAAAAAAACCAGCGCCTCGTCATATTTCCGCTGCATGGCCAGAGCCGTGCCCAGATTGATATAGATGTCCGCATAGACCGGCTTGGTTTGCAGCGCCTGATTGTATTGCGGATGGCCCTTGACCACCTGAAGGACGCGTCGGAACAGCGGCTCGCTGTGCGTCCAGAATTGCAATTGAGGCAGCGTGAGGGCCGAGCAGCCCACCGCCGCGCCTACAGCCAGGGCGCATAGAGCACGCTGTGCGAGAACCCTTCTTTGCGCCAATTGCCATAAACCCCAGGCCAAAGCCCAAAAAACGCCAATCAGCGGAATGTACGTATAACGATCGGCCATGGATTGAATGCCGACCTGCACGATGCCGATGGCTGGCACCAGCGTGCCAAGAAACCAGAACCACCCGACCGCCACCACGGCAGACCGACGCAACAACAACATGGCAAGCAGCGTGATCAACAGCAGCAAAACCGCGGACAACGCCACCAAATCCGATGGCCACTGCCCCGGATGCGGATAGAGCGGCGACAGATTCGCCGGCCAGAAGGTTTTCTTCAGGTAGGTCGCATAGGCCACGACGGCATTTCCCAGACGCCACGTCATCGGCAATTGGTCGGTCGTGCCCATCACTCCTTCCTTTTTCTGTGCCCACATGGTGATGAGGCTCACCGCAACGGCGAGCGCGAAAAACGGGACTTTCTCAACGAGCAAGCCTTTGGCCTGCCTCCAGGAAAATGAACCGCTTGAGGGCGGCTCAAGTGGTTCGATGCTATCTGGTGGTCCCGTTGAAATCTTATGTTTGAAATTCTCAAATCGCATAAGCGGCCAGAAGTCCAGCAACAACAGAACGCAGGGAAAGGTCACCATCATCGGCTTGGACAACAACCCCAGCCCGAAACAGCCGAGCGTCAGCGCGTAATCACGCCGGGCTCCGGGTCGCTGGCGTTTCATTTTCTCCGCGTATTCCGCATAAAACCATAGGCCCAAAATCCAGAAAAAACCGCTCAGCAAGTCCTTGCGCTCCGTCACCCAAGCCACCGACTCCACATGCAGTGGGTGAAGCGAAAACAACGCCGCAACGAGCGCGCTGCGCCATTTAGCGCCCGTCAGGCGCATCAGGACGCAGAACAGCAACGCCGCGTTGGCCGCATGAATCAGCAGGTTGAACACATGATGGGCGGCGGGGTTAATGCCGAAGAATTCGCTGGCCAGCATGTGGGACAACCAGGTCAGCGGATGCCAGTAGCTCGCGTGCGTGGTGCCAAAGGCGTAAA
>CALJZV010000359.1 GCA_937983475.1 uncultured Verrucomicrobiales bacterium | reverse complement strand
GGCCACAGCCAAAACTCCTCGCCGCAGGACCCCACGCAATTTTCAGACAGGCTCTTATGGATTGTCCATCCTCAACCGGTAATAGCGGTTTGTCTGCGACGCGGACTGCGGATCGGAAAATGCCCACGGGTCCGGGCCAAGAGTATTGGTTTGAAGAGCCGTCCAGCTTTGAAGATTCTCGGAGCCTTCCACCACGACGACCTGGCCTTGCGGTCCAGCCACACTGAAACCGAATTGGCCGCTCGCAAAACCGGCGCCCTGGTTTCCAATGACCATCGGCGGCGCGGTCACAGTCAGGGTTGCCACGGCGCTGGTCACATTGCCGGCAGCGTTGCTCACCACCACGGTATAATTGCCCGCATCCGAGGGCTGCACTTGGGACAACGCCAGCAGGGCCGTGTTGGCGCCGGAAACATTGGTCCCATTGTGCCTCCATTGAAACGTCATCGGCTCGCTGCCCTCGGCCTCAACGGTGAAGAGCACACTGTCACCGGCGTTGACGGACTGGCTGACCGGTTGGGTGGTAATCAGCGGCGGTTGAAGCACCGTCAGTGAGGCGTTTTGGCTGAACACCGTGCCGGCCAGATTGGACACGATAACCGAGTAAACGCCCGAGTGATCCAATTGGGCGTTGGTTCGGGTGTAACTGCTCGCAGTGGCTCCGGCGAGGTTGGTGCCGTTCAAACGCCATTGGTAGGCAAGCGTTGTCCCGGTGGCGCTCACACTGAACGCCGCGTTCTGGCCAACATTGACAGTTCGGTGCTGAGGCTGGGATGTAATTACAGGGGTGAAGATGGTTCGCTCCACGCGCAAATTGTCCACCAAGCCAAAGCTCACGGCGCCGTTGTCCGAAACCGAGGTAAAGGCGTCCCAATAGCCGATGAAGATGTTGTTGGCGGTAAATGTAGCGTTGTTGATCGTGGCAATTTTTAGCCCATCAATGAACCACTCCACCGTGTTGTTGGTTTTGTTGATGATGACATCACGCCATGCCATTCCCACCGTGCCCACGTTGAGCGTGCCGGTCTGCTGAGGGTGCGCCGTCCTTTGGGTCTGCGGCGCGGATTGGCCGCCGGGAAAGGTCGTGGCGTAGTAAGTGTTCGTGTTTCCTCTCGCGTTGGATGCGGTGCCCGCTGCATAGACGCCTGTTGTGGTCGCCTGCAATGTTGTGCCTGCGTAGGCATTGAAATCCGATGTCGTGGAGGTGTCACCCGCCCCGCCTTCTCCATCCACGGCGAACCAGAATCCATCCGCCGTGGTGCCGCTGCCGGTCCATTGCGTCCGGTTGCCGGCGGTGCCGACGCCGGCGGTCAAATGTTCAGTGGAACCGGTGCCGCCATTTGGAAACGGCCCGTTCGCGTTGATCCACATATCGAAACGAAGCCGGTAATCGCCGGTGAAATTCTGTCCAAGGGGCGAAATGCTGATTGCCGCAGCGACCCCGTTGGTCATGTTGGCCTCGAACTTCACGCCGCGCGTGGTGCCGCCCGCCGAGTTGGGCGCGGGGGGAATGCCATCACCGGCGTAGTTGTAATTAAATGTAACCCGGGTGTCGGTGGAAGAGCGGTTGGTGGCCCAGTTCGCGCCGGAGTTGGTTTCAAAATTGTCGCTGAACAGCGTCTGAATCACGGCCGAATTCTGAATGGTTAATGTGGCGACTTGGCTGGTCACGCTACCCAGCGAGTTGGTCACAATCACCCGATAGTTGCCCGCATTGGTCATTTGCGCGCTGGCCAAAACATGGTTGGCGTTGGTCGCGCCCGCAATGGATGCGCCATTGAACTGCCATTGGTAACGGAGGGGCGCGGCACCAACTGCTGAGGAGGTGAACGTGAGCATCGCGCCCACAAAGTTGGTCTGGCTTTGCGGATGCTCTGTGATAAAGGGAGCGCCCTGGGCGTCGAAGAAATTGACATTAACCGCGTTGGGGCCGACTGACACGGGATTGGAAAAATTCTCCGCAGCGAACACGTACCCGTCCAGGCTGACGTCAATAGTGTAGGTGCCTGCGGGAAGTCCCACCAGATTGTAAGTGCCGTCGCTGTCCGTCCAGGTCATACGCGTGGTGGAGACAAAGACGCGTGCGCCGTGGACCGGCAATCCGCCGGAGGTGACCTGTCCGCTGATGCGGTAGGTTGTCGGCGAACCCACGCGCACTATCACCGAATCACTGGCGACGCCGCCTTTCATGTCGGTGACATCGCAGCGCACAAGGTATTCGCCTGTGGAACTCCAGCTTTTGCTGGCGGCAGGGCCGTTGGTGCCGAAGTTGCCATCGCCAAAGTCCCAGTAATAGGCCAGCGCGTCGCCGTTCGCATCCGATGCCGCGACAGTAAAGCTCAAGGTCTGCCCGGTAGAGGCGTTGGTTGAAGGGGCGTTCATCGTGATGGTTGGAGGAACATTGGTGGGAAAACTGCCGAGGTTGATCACCACGTCCAGCGACTCGGGAACAGTCCCGCCCTTTCCAATGGGCGTGATGTGGACGTTGGCCTGCTTGTCCGAAAAAGTGCGACCGATGACTATGCAGGCGTCGTTTTTGCCGTCCACCGAACCGGGGGTGGTGTCAAGCAGATGGCTTTTCTGGTTGCCGGTTTGCGCCCAGCGAAGGCCAACTCCGCTCATGAGCCATTTGTTGCTGGTGAATTTCTGGCGGAATTCGACCCAGTAATTCGTGCTGCCTGCCTTGAGAATTTTCAGCCCGCGAATGCCTGTGGAGCTGGCATTGTCATGAGTGAATATCCGGTAGGTGCCGCTGCTGGAGACGGTCTGCACCTCATTGCTCTTGAGCCAGTCGAGGTAATTTTTATACCGGGCGTTGTAGTGGCCGTTGGGAATGCTCGATGCCGCGCCCATGTTGTCGAAGCTGTCGCCATATTCCACACTAGTCCCTTCCCCGATGATGCTTTGGCCGCCCGTATCCCAATGATTGGCGTGATTCAGGCCAAAGTTGTGCCCCAGTTCATGGGCGGTGACGCTGCCCGATGAACCGAAGCTGTTCCGCACCCATGACCCAGGCGCGCCGACATAACCCAATCCACCCCAGGTCCAGCCGGGAACTGCGCCGAAACAAATCACGTCGAACTGGTAATTGCTCAGGGTGTAGCCCGCTGCGGTTGCCGCCGCCCGGGCATCGGTTCTCAGCTTGGCGTAAAAGTTATTTGTCCCGTAGTAAGCCGCCGCGTTGGTCAAGCGGAAGGTCGGTGTCATGTCCGAGCCCTGGCCCATAAGAAAAAAGCTTGCCCGGCCATACGACATCTCCGAATAGAAATTATTCACGTTGCTGAGAATGGTCGTCAGCGTCGAATCGCTCACCGGGACACCTTGCAAATCATCAAAGTCCACGCGGATGAAAATCGCCTTTTTCTGTCCCTCGGTGTAGGCCGACGGCTCGGGATTGAACGGGTCCAGTTCCGGATCCGGCCCGCCTGATTCGGCGGCGACCAGACGCTCGTTCAACACCTCGGCATGATCGGGGCGACAGAGGTATGTCACATCGTCGCCGACCTGCACGGCAACTTCCTCTTTGATAACTGTGGCGGGGAGTTCCGACACGGAGCAAATGACATCCTCGGGATTGGTTTTCAGCGTCTGCGCTTCATCGGGTTCCAGGAGGCGCACGGGATTGGCGCTGACGGCCATCGCCTCGTCAATGGCAATGCCGTGAAGCGGAACGCGGTTGCGCGTCGGTTCGCCCAGCCGCCAGCCATAGACGTACGCCTCAAAGGTCCGGTCCCCAATTGTCGCCGTCCGAAAATTGGCCACCGCTTCCGCTTCTTTGCCCGGCTCCGGGAGCGCGGCCAGCAAGGCCAGTTGACCCGTGCCGCTGACCGGTTCCTCCAAATGGT
>CALJZV010000358.1 GCA_937983475.1 uncultured Verrucomicrobiales bacterium | reverse complement strand
GGGCGTGGGGTGAACGATGTTGTCGGCGCGGCCCGGGTATTTTATGACCGGCAGAAAAATGAAAAAGTCACCCTGGGGCTGCAACTCGTGCAACAACGAGGGGCGTTTTTGTTCGCGGCGCCCGGAAAGGTGGATTTGCGAGTCCGATAGGAAATTTGCTGGCCCGGTAGGAAGCCTCCACTAAACTATGCGCCCGAGGTATGACAGACCCGCTGATGATTGAAGTTGCCAACCTGACCAAGCGTTACGCCGGCCAGGTTGCCGTCGCGGATTTGTCCTTCTCCGTGCAGCGGGGCGAGATTGTCGGCCTGCTGGGCCCCAACGGCGCGGGCAAAAGCACCACCATGCGGATTCTCTCCTGTTTCCTTCCGGCCACCTCTGGCACCGCGCGCGTGGCCGGGCTGGATGTGTTCAAGGACGCTGATGAAGTCCGCCGCCGCATCGGTTACATGCCCGAAAACAATCCGCTCTATCCCGAGATGCGTGTCCGTGAGTATTTGAAGTTCCGGGCCCGGTTGAAGGGGCTGAACCGCAGCCGAACGCGCGACCGAGTGGACACCGTGTTGGCCCAGTGCGGCCTGACTGATGTGAGCCGAAAAATCATCGGCAATTTATCCAAAGGCTACAAGCAGCGTGTCGGGCTGGCAGACGCGCTGGTGCATGATCCGGACCTCATCATCCTCGACGAGCCCACGATCGGCCTGGATCCCGACCAAATCCGCTCGGTGCGCCAATTGATCAAGGACCTGGCCGGCAAGCACACCGTGCTGATTTCCAGTCATATTTTGCCGGAAGTCGAGATGACCTGCAGCCGCGTGCTCATCATGCGCTCGGGGAAGATCCTGGCGGCGGACACGCCGGAAAACTTGCAAAAAAGCCTCACGCGCGGCAGCCAGATCGTGGCGGAGATTGCCGCGCCGGAGGAAGACCTGAAAATCTGCTGGGAGCAGATGGCCGAGGTGGAGCATTTTGACGTGTCGCCCATGGACGGCGATTATTTCCGCTGCGCATTGACGCCGGTCAACGGAGCCGACCTGCGCGGGGATGTTTTTTCCCTCGTCAAGGACCGGGGCTGGAAGCTCCGCGAATTGTCACGCAGCCGCTATTCGCTGGAGGACATTTATGTGCGCGTCACCCGGCCGAGCGAGGAGGAGGTTCACTGATGCTGGCGTTTGTGACCCTCATGCGGCGGGAGTTGGCCGGCTTTTTTGTCTCCCTCAGCGGATATGTGATTATCGCTTCGGTCGCCTTGCTGGTGGGGTTGAGTTACTGGAACCTGGCCGAAGCGCTGCGAGGCGAGGCGGTGCCCGTGCCGCTGACCGAGTTGTTTTTCAACACCACTTATTTTTGGATCATACTCCTCTTGTCCACGCCGGTCATCACCATGCGCCTGTTCGCGCTGGAGAAATACTCGGGAACATTTGAAACCCTAATGACTGCGCCGGTGAGCGATCTGACCGTTGTGATGGCGAAGTTTGCCGCCGCGCTGGTGTTTTTCCTGCTGATGTCGCTGCCGCTGTTGGGATACATCGCGTTGCTGCAACATTATTCCAGCGGCTCGGCGATGCTGGACTGGGGAGGCGTGGGCGGCGCGTTTGCGGGCATTTTCCTGATTGGCTGCCTGTTCATGGCCATCGGGGCCTTTGCATCGTCGCTGACACGCAACCAGATCATCGCCGCGGTGATCAGCCTGCTTCTGGGTGTGGCGTTGGTGTTCATGGGGTTTCTGGGCAAGGCGGTCACGCCGCGCGAGGGACTGGCCAGTGACGTGCTGCGCTATGTTTCGATGTTCGATCACATGGAGGATTTTTCGCGGGGCATCCTCGACACGCGGGCTGTGGCCTTTTACCTGAGTTCCACTTTGTTTTTCCTGTTCTTCACCCATCGCATCGTCGAAAGCCGGCGCTGGAAGTAACCATGTCCAACGAAAGCACCACCAACCGTCCCAGTTTCTCCGCCGCGCGCCGGTGGGGCATGCTGATCAACCTGGTGTTGTCCATTGTGGCGGTGCTGGCCTTGCTGGTGATGGCCAACTATCTGGCGGCGGGATATTACCAGCGGATTCGCCTGGCGGAGCATTCGCGGTTCGACCTGTCGCCCCAGACGCTCAAAGTGCTTCAAACCGTCACCAACGACGTGGATGTCACTATTTTTTACGACGTTCAAGGCGAGGCTGACATCTACAGTTGGATTCACGGTCTGCTCAAGGAATACCGCAATGTTAATCCGCGCATCCAACTGCGGACCGTGGATTACACCCGCTATCACGGCGACGCGGCGCTGGTGTTGAGCAAATACAAACTCTCGGGCCTCAAGGACAAAAACTTCATCGTCTTCGACTCGGCGGGAAACACCCGCACGATTTATCACAATCAGCTATCGGATTACGACATCGGCGCGGTGCTGGCGGGTGAAAGCCGCGAGTTTCGGCGCACCGCCTTTCGCGGCGAAATGCTCTTCACCTCGGCCATCTTCAGCGTCTGCAATCCGCGTCCGCTCAAGGCATATTTTCTTCAGGGCCACGGCGAGGCGGACCCGGAGAACACCACAATTGAAAATGGCTACGGGCGTTTTGCCGCAATGCTCAAGGATGAGGCCAATGTCGCATGGGACAAGTTGATGCTGCATGGCACCAATCAGGTGCCCACCGATTGCCAGTTGCTCATCATCGCCGGGCCGGCCAAGGCGCAACTGGCCGAGAATGAAGTGTCCGCGATTGACGCTTACTTGCAGCGGGGCGGACGCCTGCTGGTGTTGCTGTATAATCCGTTGCTTTCGGGCAACACCGGGTGGGAGCCCATTCTGGCCCGATGGGGCATTGAGGCCGGCGTGAACGTCGTGTTTGACCAGGAGAATTCGCCGACGAGCAACGATTTGCTGACCGCTCAAATTCATCCCCAGCATGCAGTCACCAAGGCGATGTTCGCCGAGGGGTTGCGCATGCAACTGGTTCTGCCGCGCTCCATGGGCCGGGCCTTGAACCTCGGCACCAACGCCGATCCGCCCAAGGTTGAGATCCTTGCGGCCACCGGCACCAACGCTGTGGCCCGGTATTACGTCCAGCAAGCCGGGCGAGTGGAAACCGTGGACAAGGCTGGCGCCTTTCCTCTGGTGGTCGCGGTGGAACACGGAGGCATCCAGGGGGTCAGCGCCGATCGGGGCGCCACGCGCATCGTGGCGGTGGGCGATGCCCATTGCTTGAACAATCAATTGCTGGATTCGGCGGCCAATCATTATTTCGCCGGGTTTGCGCTCAACTGGCTCCTGGCGCAGCCGGCTTATCTGCTCGAGGGGCTGGGCCCGCGTCCGATCAAGGACTACCGGCTGGAGTTGACTGATGGCCAATTAAAAACCATCCGATGGATTTTCCTGGCAGGCGTGCCCGGCGGCATTCTGGCCTTTGGCGGGCTGGTCTGGTTCCGCCGCCGCAGTTGACGTTGTTGGCCCATGCGATCGCGAACCACATGGCAGCTTTTGGTGTTGGCAGCCGCGATGTTTGCCGCCATTTGGTTTTTTGAGCGGCCTCACCGGGCCCAGCGCGACCAGTTGCCGGACTTGCGAGTGTTCCCTGGGCTGGATCCCGCTGAAGTCACCGCAGTGCATCTCCGCCCCAAGGACCTTCCGGAAATTCGTCTGGAGAAACTAAACGGCGCCTGGGCGATCGCCAAGCCGGTGGACTATCCCGCCGATGAGGAGAAGGTCACTCAAATGCTCCAAGCCTTGTCCGCATTGAATTGGCAGGCACGGATCACTTCGGAGGAAATCCGCGACCGTCCGGACGCCCCGGTGGAATTTGGCTTCGACGCGCCTGCCCTGTCCATCATGGTGCAGTCCGGGGCCGCGCAGCGGCATCTTCTGGTTGGCGCGCGCACCGTTCCTGGTGACCAGGTGTTTTTGCAGATCGTGGGCGGAGACGGCTATTTTCTGGTGGATGCCGCCTTGCTCCATGTGCTGCCCGCTCACGCGAACGGGTGGCGAACTCCCTTCGCGGTTTCCAGCATCACCTTGGCCAACGGTATCGAGGTTCGCACGCCCAGCGGCGCCATGCGGCTGGAACTCAATCCCACCAACCGCCTCTGGCGCATGACCCGCCCGCTCGATTCGCGCGCGGCAAATGCAAAAATCCGCCAGATGATTGAGGAACTAGGCAAAGTGCGGGTGGCCGGCTTTTTGGGTGAGGAATCGGAGCTGGACATTGAGAAGTTTGGGCTGCCAGAGACGCCGACCCAGAACCCGGAACTGGAGCTGCTTTTTTTTGAAGGCACCAATCTGCTCTCCGGTCTTCATGTCGGCTTTCCCGCGACCAATTATCCCGGATACAGTTACGCCCGCGGAGTGCAACACAGCGCGGTCTTCCTGGCGCCAGGCGAGGCCTTTGATCCCTGGCGCGCGCCAGCGGTCGATTTTCGCGACCGGCGGCTGATTCAGTCGCCGACAAATCTGCTGGACACCATTGAAATTCAGGGCGCCGACGCGTTCTCGCTGGTTCGCGCCACCAACGGGACCTGGCGCGTCCAAGCCGGCGACTCCTTCGATGCCGACCCGGAAATGGTCGGGGAACTCTTCGCCATTTTGAGCAACATGGAGGTGAATTTCGAGAAGGACGTGGTCACCGATTTTTCCGCCTACGGGTTGCAGCCGCCGCAGTTTCAACTGCTGCTCAAGGGAACCCTGACCAACGGCGTGACCGGCCAGCTCGAGCCGTTTGTCGAGCCGCTGGACATCGGAACGGGCACCACCAACGGACGCGTCTTCGTGCGGCGGGGCAAGGGTTTGGGCGTCACTTCGATCAGCCGCCAGGAATTTGAACTGCTGCCGCTGGCCTCATGGCAAATGCGCGACCGGCAGGTCTGGCATTTCGCCGTCAGTAACGTCGTCAGCGTGACCATCCTGCAAAAAGAGCAAAGCCGAAAACTTCTCCGCAACGGTGAGGAAGCCTGGTCATTGGCGCCAGGCTCACAGGGCATCATCAATCCCTTTTTGCTCGAGGAAGCACTGCACCGCCTGGGTGAATTGCGAGCCATATTCTGGGTGGCCAACGACGAGAAAGACCGCACCAAATACGGTTGTGAGGAAACCGGTCGCCGGATCCAGATTGAGCTGCGTCGCAACGGTAACCGCAAGGTGCTTGAGCTGGAACTGGGTCGCTTCTCGCCGTTCTATCATCCCTACGCCGCCGTTCAACTTAACGGGCAGCGCATGGTTTTTGAGTTTCCATGGCCGCTTTATTTTGAATTTGTCCGCGAGGGGCTGACTCTCATTCCACCCCCGTTGCCCGTGCGCTGATCATGGCCGCCACAGCCCCAAAGTCCAGACGCCGGGCAGCGGTCCGCGCCGTGCTCAAATGGGTTCGCGTGGTGCTGTTGCTGGCCTTGTTCCTGGCGATTTCGGCCGTGGTTTATTTCACGACGATTGGCTTGCCGGACTTTCTGAAACGACCGCTGGTGGCGCGGCTCAAGCAGGAAGGGTTCGACGTGCAATTCCAGCAGGTGCGCTGGCATTGGTTCCGCGGACTGGTGATTGAGCAGGCCGTGATCTCGCCGACGGAGACGCGCGACGCCATCACGCTCACGGCCGGGGAAGCGGTTCTCGATTTGCGCCTGCCCTTTCGGAAAAATGAAGCGCTTCAGTTTCGCTCCCTTCGCCTGCGGGACGGACGCCTGACTCTCGCCTCGCCCGGCGAGACGCCGCTGGCTTTGGATGACGTGCAGGCCAGCCTGGACTTTTCCAACAGCGACCGGCTGCACATCGAGAAATTGAAGGCTGTGTTCGGCGGCATCCAGTTTCAAGTCGCCGGCGAACTGGCCCATATCTCGACTTTGAGGAAAATAAAGCCCGAATCCACCTCCTCGACCAACACGCTTCAAGCCACCTTGCGGGATGTTGCCGAAGTGTTGCAGCGCTTGAAGTTCGAGGCGCGCCCCGAAGTGACGATTCAGTTTCAGGCCGATCTTCAAGAGCCGGCGCAAACGCAAATCGATTGGCAGTTGAATGCCCCGGGCAACAGCGTCACGCCGTGGGGACAATTTTGCGACCTCACGGCGCAGGCCAGCACGACGGGCGCGCCTGCCGAGAGCCTGAACGGGAAGTTGCGCCTCAGTGTCCGCGAGGCAACCACACCCTGGGGCTCGGCGGAGAATTTCCGCCTCGAAACCCTGATGAAGCCGGATGAGCCCGGGCGGATGCGCGGCGACTTTCACTTTGCCGGTGATCAATTAAAAGCCGGCCTGACCCACGGGCTGCACCGCGTGGCGGCAGACATCGCGATGGCGCAGGTGACCGGCAACGCCGTGGTTTCAACGAAGAATTTTGCCGTTCATTTTGCCGAAGGACGAGCGCAGTTGGACCGGGCCGCAATCCGGCAACAATCCGGGGAACAGAGCCCTCCAAGCCAAGGCGTTCTTCAGGAAGGCAACTTTTCATTTGCCTATGACCCGGCCGCCGCTGCCGCTGGCATGACGGAGCAAGCGCAGGAGGCGTTGGGATGGGTGTGGCCGTTGCTGGCGTGGAGCTTCCAGCGGGGCGCTGACTTCAAGGAAATTAAGACTCCGCAAGTGCCGGTGGACGCCCTGTCTCTTTCCGGTAGCTGGCGCGCGCCCCGGCTCGCGGTGGCCTCGGCGCGGGCAAAGTTGTTCGACGGCTCCCTGCGTTGCGCGGGCGAACTGGACGCGACCACCCGCGCCGCCGCCGTTTCTTTGGAATCCGACTTTGACCCGCACCGGATTGCGCCGCTGTTGTCGCCCGGAGGAAAGCGGTTTCTCGACCAGTTCACGTGGGAAGAGCCGCCGCGCATTGAGGCGGAGCTTGCGGCGGTGCTGCCGCCGTGGACCGACCCCGAATCCGACTGGCGCGCCGAAGTGGTGCCGACGCTGTCCATCAACGGTTCATTTTCCACAAAGGAGGCCGGCTACCGGGGCGTCACGGTGCTGTCGGCGGAGTCGTCGTTGAATTATTCCAACCGTGTCTGGCGTTTGGAGAATTTCCGTGTGGTCCGGCCCGAGGGCGAGCTGCGCCTGGCGTTGACGTCGCATGAGGAGACGCAGGAATACCGCTGCCGGATCGACGGGCCCATTGATCCGCTGGCGGTCCGGCATCTGCTGGATGAAGACCATCAACGCGCTTTTGAAATTGTGCAGTTCACGAAGGCGCCGCGGCTGCGCGGGACGGTTGAGGGCAAGTGGCGCGACTACGATCACCTGCGGTTTGATCTGGTCGTGGAAGCGGAGGATTTTGTGGCGCGCGATGTGCCGGTGCAGCGCCTGGACACGCGGGCGGCGTACACCAACCAAATCCTCACGTTGACGGACATGGCGGTGAAGCAGGGCGGCAAGGATCTGTTCGCGCCACGCATGCGGCTGGATTTCGAGCGCGACCGCATTTTCTTTGAGGAAATCAAAAGCGCGCTGGACCCGCACCGGGTGGCGCACATTATCGGGCGTCAGGCGCTTGAAGCCATCGAGCCGTATCGTTTCACCAACCTGCACCAGGTGGACTTGAGCGGCAGCATTGGGCTGAGCCATGGGGACGAGGCGGATTTGCTGTTCTTCATTCGCGGCGAGGGTTTCCGCTGGGAGTGGTATGAGGCCGATGCGGTGACCGCCTGGCTGCACTGGCACGGCAAGGCCATCACTGTGACCAACATTCAGGCCCAGGCCTACAAGGGGCGCATGGAGGGCTCGGCGGCGTTTGATTTCAGGACCAAGGGCAAAAGCGACTACCGGTTTGACCTGGCTTTTGCCGATCTGGACGCGCAAACGCTGCTTCAGAGCGTGAACAACACCAACCAACTCGAGGGACTGCTCTCCGGCCAGTTGAACATCGCCTCGGCGGACACGCGCGGCCTGCACACCTGGAACGGCTCGGGCGAAATCCGGCTGCGCGACGGCCTGATCTGGAAGATTCCCATCTTCGGCATTTTTTCGCCGATGCTCGACGCGCTGGTTCCGGGCCTGGGCAAAAGCCGGGCGCGCGAGGCCTCGGCGACCTTTGCCATCACCAACGGCGTGGCGCACTCGGAGGATATGGAAATCCGGGCCTCCACCGTGCGGATGCAGTATCGCGGCACGGTGGATCATGAGCAGCGCGTGGATGCCCGGGTGGAAGCGGAGATTCTGCGCGACATGAAAGTGATCGGGCGTGTCGTGAGCCTGGCGTTATCGCCGTTGACCAAGCTGTTTGAATTCAAGGTCACGGGCACCGTGGATCAGCCCAAAATGGAGCCGCTCTACATTCCCAAATTCCTCATGGCGCCTCTGCGGCCCTTTCACACGATCAAACAGCTCTTTCCGGAAAAAAGCGCGGAAACTCCGGGCGACCCGGTTGAAAAAAGCCAATGAGGCAGCAGCTTCCGGTCACGCCCGGGGATGCGCCTGGTTGTAGGCGCGCTTGAGCCGCTCGGTGGTCAGGTGGGTGTACACCTGCGTGGTGACCAGGTGCGCGTGCCCCAGCAACTCCTGCACGCTTCGCAGATCCGCGCCCGCGTCCAACAAATGCGTGGCGTAACTGTGCCGCAGCTTGTGGGGCGTCAGCGTCGGGTCAAGTTTGGCTTCCGCCAGATGCTTCTTGAGATTCAACTGGACCAGGCGCGGATACATTGGCCGCTGTTGTCGGGCATTGGCGAAGAACACTGGCTGCTCGCCCGCCGGCGCCTGGGGCAGCGTGCCCCAGTAGGTTTCAATGGCCTTCAAGGCCGGTTCGCCGATCGGCACCAGCCGCTCCTTCTTCCCCTTGCCGCGCACCCGGACAAGCTGCTCGGCCCAATCCACGTCGGCGGCCTGCATGCCGCACAGCTCGCTGACGCGCAACCCGCAGGAGTAGATGGTCTCCAGGATGGCCACGTCGCGCAGGAACGGCGACGGATCCACCGCGCGCGGCGGCGTCTCTTGCCGGGCCTTGTCGGACTCGGCGGCCAGCGCCTTGAGCGGCGCGTCGAGCAGGTCAAGCATCTGCCGGGCGGTCAGGAACTGCGGCAGGCGTTTCTCCAGTTTGGGCAGGGAAAGATTCTTGATGGGCGTGGCCTCAAGCTGGCCGCGGCGGACCAGAAACTTGTAGAACGTGCGCAAGGCCGAGAAGCGCAGTTGAATGGCCGCGCGGCTCAACTGCTGGCGCCCGAGAAAGCGCAGGTAGGCGCGGAAATCATCCCGTTGCAGGGCAGTCCATGGCGGAGGGCTTCCCCGTTCCTGAACGTGCCAGCGGCAAAACTCCGTCAGGGCCTGCCGGTAGTTGCGCTGGGTGTATTCGGACGCGCCCCGGTCCGCGGCCAGATGCTGAAGGAACTTCAACAGCCACTCGTCAGGGGCATCGGCAGTCTCGGGCATGGATTGAGTTGGGCGCGCTGAATTCAACTGGAACACTCCGCAAAAAGCCTACGCCCCCGGCAAACCGTCCGACAACCGCAAAAGCGAAGCGGGGCAGGGGCAGCGACTGATTGTCCGTCAAACAATCAGTTTTCCCGCGCTACGCTCCCGTTCAATAAACGCGCCCGGCTTCAAAATTTTCAAGCCGTAGAAATTTCCGCCCAAGAGGCTGCCGAAATCATTTTGATCGAGCGTGAGCAAAACTTTAGCCCAACCCAGAGCGGTAAACAGTATTGGCCTGTCTTTCCTGACCGGAAACACGGTTGGAAGATTCAAGCTCACAATGTCATCCACGACGGCGAGATGTCTTCGAAGATGTATCCAATCGGTTGTTGCCCTGATAGGAAGTACTCCCAGGTTTTTCACAACCTCGCTCAAGGCATAGGGGCTGGTGATCAATGTCCAATCGTTTTTTGGAGCAAACTGGAAGATTGCCCTGGAAGCGCCATCAGCCGAACCCGACGCCGCCAGTAAAACGCTGGTGTCGAGGAATAGATTCACGGTTTGCCCTGAATCCGTTTCCAATCCGCTTGATCTTCTTCAATCCATGACGCGACCTGTTCCTGGGTATAATCGCGCGGCGGAGGCAGCGATTGGCCACTTGCCTGAAGACGCGCGGCAAGAAACAACATCAGTTCCTGTTTCTCAGGCAATGGCAACGCGTCTGCTGCCTTTTCAATTTCAGCAAGTGTGCTCATGGGCAAAAAATAACACCGGATAGTCCCGAACAGCAAGCTTCGCCAAGGCCAGCGGCGACCAGCGCGACCAGCGCAGGAGATTCTTCCCCTTGAACAGGTAAGTCAGGGATTCGCGGGGTGCCGCTCTTCCGGATGAGACAGCAATCACCTTGGTGCCGCTGCGCCTGGGTGATTAAATTGCCCTGTGAACAAGGACCGGCTCAGCACGGAACGACGTAGTTGGGACACGAGCAGAATCCGGGGCAAAAACACCAGCCCCGAACTCATCGTGCGCCGCCTGCTGCACCGCATGGGTTACCGCTTCCGGCTCCATGTGCGCATTCCGATTTCGGTGGTAGGGACAGCGCGCCGGGCTGTCCGGGTGCCGCAGCGGAACATTCCTGCCAGGTCTGTGTCGGTGGACATTCTTCTGCCCAAATACAAGACCGCCATTTTTGTTCACGGCTGCTTCTGGCACCGGCACCAGGGTTGCAGCAACTGCACCACGCCCACCAACCGACGCGAATGGTGGCTGGCCAAACTGGAGGGCAACGCCGCTCGGGATCAGCGGAATCAGGCGGCGCTCAAAAAACTGGGCTGGAAGGTGATTGTGATTTGGGAATGCCAGACCGCCAAAGAGCAAACATTGCGGCGCGTGATGGAAAAATTGCCCAAAATCCTTTGTGCTACGCAGGATGATGCACGCGCACTTTCAAATCTGTGACGAGCACGAAGCATCGCCGCCACGAGTCCACCGGTTCGGTGGCAAAAACCTCGGGAATCCTCCGCGTGAGCGCGAGTCGGCCTGGAGCGCGCATGCGAACCAGCATCAGGCCGTGGTGGGTTCCGGGCGCGAACTGCCGCACATCGGAAAAATCAAGGTCCTGCGTAATGATAAAACGCCCTTCGCTCTGAGCCGCATTCCAGATATTCGGATCAGACTGCCCCACTAAACTTTCCTGCCGGACATTATCCACGTCGTGGTTCAATTCGGAGAGAACACCCAGGAGTGTCTCCGGCAGGTTTTCATCCAGCTTGATCTTCATGCCAGAATTGGCAAGGGCGGTGTCGGAAGGTCTTCCTCGGCGGAGGCCGCCGCGTAAGCGATCATGGCCCGCACCGCTTCAGGCGAAACAGTGGGAAAATTCGCGACGATTTCCTCCACTGAAGCGCCCTCTGCAAGACTCGCCAGAATCGTCCGAATTGTGACCCGTGTGCCGCGAACGACTGGTTCGCCGCCGCACACCTGTGGATTGCGTTCGATGAACTTCTGGAAATCAATCGGCATGAGGAAACGGTAACCTGACAGCGAAATGACGACAAGCTCCCACAACACCGCCACGCCCACCTGCCGCCGCGACTGGTGGCTGGCAGCAGTCGCCCGAAGCAGCCTCAACGAATCCGTCCGCACTCTATTCGTCACAAATTTCGTCCTGCAACTCCAGTAGCCGTTGATGCAAGGAAGTTGGGCCTAATTGCAGCAAAAGTTTCCAGTTCGCCAAAATTCGTTGAATGAGATTGGCTTGGCCGTCAGCCTTGCCTTGTAAGTACATTTCGTCATCGGTTGTCCGTTGTTCATCGCGCTGCCTTTCGAGGCTGCGGATGATTCGGGCATA
>CALJZV010000357.1 GCA_937983475.1 uncultured Verrucomicrobiales bacterium | reverse complement strand
CGGGCGCTTGCCCGAGGCCATCTGCTTGAGCATGCGGCCGACAAATGCTCCCTGTTCCTCCTGGGAAACGGTCGGCTCCACGCAGGGAAACTGCGGCACCGCCTCGGCCACCACAATCCGCAACTGGCGGGGCATCTTCAGCTTGAATTCAGCGGCGACCTGGGCGGCCAGCAACGCCAACCGTTCCGATCGGCAGATCAGCGCTGTCGGCGCTTCCTCGCCTTGGAGCAACAGCCGCAGCATGGCGAGGCCCGCCTCCGGCACGGTAGGCAGGTTGCGCACCCGGAAGGTCGCGCCGGCATTGGCCGCAGCGAGGACGCCTTGCAAGCCATCCAGCAGGAGGTTGTCGCCGAAACCCCAGCGTTCCCGCATCAGCACCGCCAGGTTGCGGTGTCCCTCCTGGAGCAGAAATTGAGAAAGCAATTCGCCAATCTGCCGTTGGTCGCGGTCCACCCAGGGCAATTGCTCCGCCTCGGGAAATACGCTGCCAAAGGCCACCGCCGGAAAGCCTGATTCGCGGAAGAACTGCTGTAGTTCGCCCGAACTGACATACAACACCGCGCCTTCGGTTGCGCCGTTGGATTTGGCCTGCTGCACGAGCTTGCGCGCAAAGGCGACCTCGCCGGAAACCGGCACAAAAGTGAGTTGAATGTGGCAGTCGGGAAGCTCGGCGTGAATGCCCGCAATGGCCTGTTCAATCGTGGTGCGCGCGGCCCGAAAATACGTGGCGGGCATCAGCAGGTGAACCCGCTGGAGTTCGGATGACTCTCCGCCCGGCGAATACTGCTTTGAGATAAACGTGCCGGCGCGCTGTCGGCGCTCCACCACGGCCCGTTCGGCCAGTGACTGCAACGCGCGGTTGGCGGTGATGACCGTGACGCCATATTTTTCGGCCACTTCGGGCCCGTTCAAGTAACGGTCGCCCGGCTGAAGGCCCCGTTCCTCAATGTCCCGCATCAGCAAGGCGGCCAGCCGCGCCGCCTCGGTTCTTTCGGAAAAATCAAACTGAAATCGCTCGTTCATCCCGGGCCGACCTTGGCCATTGCCTGACCGGAAGTAAATAAAAATATCATAATAATATCACACAGAGATTTTTTAAGACGGCCGTGCATTGCCTCCAAGCATTGGCGCTGGAGTTTCTGTGGGTCTTGAAAATTCGCGAAGCGTTTTGGACTGCGGCGATGCACCAAGCCAGACCCCATTCGCCTGGGTAAAACAGTCCGGTTAGCGACCGGGCGGCAGTTCGATCCAAAAACAGCTTCCACGGCCGGGGTGGGACTCCAGGCCGAGTTTGCCGTCCATGCGTTCGATGGCTTTTTGCACAATGGCCAGGCCGATGCCAGTGCCCGGATACTGGCTGGAACTGTGCAGGCGTTCGAATACACCGAAAATGCGTTTGTGATGCGCGGGTTCAATGCCGATGCCGTTGTCCTGGATGTGCAATCGAACCGCGGCGCCTTTGCGCTCCGCCCAGACCCGGATTTGGGGCGATGTGCCTTCGGGCACAAACTTCATGGCATTGGAGAAGAGGTTGACGAGCACCTGGTGAAGCAGGGTTTGGTTGGCCTGAACGACCGGCAGGGCGGGAACAATTTCCAATTTGGCACGGCAGCGGTTGATTTCGGACTGCAATTCATCCAAGGCGCGGGTGACAGCCGTTTCCAAGCAGACGGCGCCCAGGGTGACTTCCTTGTGGGTGATCTGCCCGAAGGCCAGCAGGTCGCTGATCAGCGCGTCCATGCGCTCGACGCCACTGTGGATGCGCCGGGTGTAATCGCGCCCGGCGTCGTCTATGGCCTGGGCGTAATCCTCCTCCAGCGCCTGGGTGAAGCCGCGGATGGCGCGCAGCGGGGCGCGGAGGTCGTGCGCGATGCTGTAATTGAATGATTCCATTGTTTTGATGGCCTGCTTGAATTTCGCGGTGTGAATGTCCACCTGCCGCATCAGCTCGCGCTCGCGCCGTTTATTTTGCTGGGAGCGAAAGGCGAAGAGTCCCGCGACGCCGGCCAGCGCGCCCGCGCCGCACAGCGCGTAAAAGCTTCGGGTCTGGTTGAACTGGGGAAGAATGGTTAAGTCAAATGACGCGCCGGTTTCATTCCAGACGCCCTCCTCGTTGCTGGCCGTGACCCGAAACCGGTATTGCCCCGGCTTTTGCTGCGTGTAGGTGGCCGACCGCTTCGGGCCAGCGGCAATCCAGTCCTGATCCACGCCTTCGAGCTTGTATTTAAATGAAACGCGCTCCGGGGCGACAAAACTCAGCGCAGTGAACTGAAACTCGATGTTTCCTTGGTGGGGCTTCAACTTGGGGCTGCTTTCCCGGGGAATCGGCTGGCCTGCCGCCAGGACCGCCTCGATGATCACCGGCGGCGGTTGTTGATTGCGGCGGACAACCTTGGGATCGAACACCGCCACCCCGTGGAGGGTGGGAAACCAGATGCGTCCGTCGCGGCTTTTCCATCCCGCCGGCTGGCCGATGCCGTTGCATTGGGCGCGCCGCATCCCTTCATTTTTCCCAAAGGAACGAATGCTGATGGGGCTTTCCGGGCTGGCCAGAGAATGGAGCAATTCCCTTTTGGCAATGGCGAACACGCCGTTGCGCGTGGCGAACCAAAGATGGCCCAGGTCATCCTCAATGACATGCACGATGGTTTTGATGGGCAGATGCAAAAACGGATGAAACTTCCCGTTCTTCAAAAGAAACAGGCCTTCATCCGCGCCTATCCACGTCATTTTGCCGTCAGGCATCACCGCGTTGAGGGACTGGGGTGGAAAGCCGTCCTCCAGGGCGTAATTTTTTTTGCGGTTGGGCGTGACATGCAGCAGCGTGTGCTCGCCGGCGAACCAAATCCCGTCGGCGTCGGGCACAATGGTTTTGAGGATGTTTTCCGACAGCGACTCGTCATTCACGATGGCTTGGTGGGAAATGCCGGAGGTTCCCCGGTTGGTGGCCAGCCAGAATCGCCCCTTGGGCTCCTTGTAAATGGCATGCACCACATTGTCCTGGTGCGTTTCGGATTTGAATTGATTGTCCACTTTGTCGTGCAGAATCCGGCAGATTCCGGCGCCATCGGTGCCGACCCAGATCGCGCCTGTTCCATCAAATTCATACAGCGCAAGGGCATTGTCGCTGGGCAAACCTTGTTTGCGCCCGAACACCTTGAGGCCATCCCGGCCCATGCGGCAGACGCCGCCGCCGTAGGTGCCGATCCAGACGTCGCCCCGGCGATCCTCCAGCACACTGGTGACCACATTGTTTGGCAGACCGTCCTCTGCGGTAATGGTTTTTAACGGCGTTGGGCGAAGCCGGTTGAGCCCCCAGTTGCTGCCGGCCCAAACGCTGCCTTCGCGGTCCTCGCACAGGCTGTACACAAAGGGGATGCCCTTAAAGTCCCGGTCCGTCGGATTGTCAATGCTGACGGGCTCAATCCGGCCATTGGCAAAAATCTGCAAGCCGCCCTGGGTGCCGATCCAGATGGTGCCGGAAGCGTCCTGAAGTATCGCCCGAACGGCGTTATGGGCCAGCCCATTGTGCTCGGTGAAATGCTCAGGCTTTCCGTTGACCACGCGCGTCAGCCCTCCGGAAGTGCCCACCCACAGGACTCCGTCGCGGTCTTCCATCAGGCACATCACCGCGTTGCGCACCAAAAGATTCTCCTCGGTGAAAGTGGTCCACTGCCCGTTTTCCAGTCGGCTCAATCCGGTGGCGGTTCCCACCCACAACCGGCCTTGGCGGTCTTCAAGAATCGAGCGAACGGCCTCCACCGACAGCCCGGGCGTGTTGGTGTGGCTTAGAAACGCGCCGTTTTTGTAGGAGCACAACCCCGCGGCGGTGCCGATCCAGAGCGTGCCGTGGGAATCCTCCCTCAAGGACAGCACATAGTTGTCGAGCAGTCCGTTGGTGGTGGTGTGCGTTGTGATGACGTCGTTATTAATTTGCAACAGGCCGCCGTTGACGCTCGAGCACCAGAGGCTGCCATCCTGAGTTTCGGTCAGGCCCACCATCCAGCGAAAAGGCCGCCCGCGAATGGTCTTTTTCTCATAAACTACAAAGCGGACCCCATCGAACCGGCACAGGCCATCCTCGGTCGCCAGCCACAGATACCCATCGCGGCTTTGGAAAATCGCGCGCACCATGGGGTTTGGAATGTTATTTTCCGTTTGCCAGATGCGGTGCAGATAGCGCGATTCGGTTTCAAAAAAATTCGCGCCCGGAAGAGACACCGGGAGCAACAAGGCAATCAAACAAACCCACGTGGAAACAATTCCCAACCCTCGGCTCATTCCTGTCGGCTGCATGGCGGTTCGGACAGGTTAGCGAACGCGTTCGAACAGTCGAGCCTGTTTTGTCAAAAAACACCGTGTTACTCGGCCCGCCTGTGGCCTCTGGCCGCGTCGACCAGAATCCATTCCGCAGCCCCTCTCAGGTCATTGGCCACCGGGACGCCCACAAGTCTCTTGGCATATTTTCTTTCCACCTCGGCACCGTAGCCGGTGCGCACCAACACACTTTGTTTCACGCCTGCATTCCAGCCGCATTCCAAATCTATGAGCTTGTCGCCAATCATGTAACTGGCGGCAAGGTCCACTCCATGGGTGTCCCGGGCATCAAAGAGGAACTGCGGCGAGGGTTTGCGGCCGCGGCTGGGCTGGTCGGGCGCCTCGGGGGCGACGTAGATCTGCTCGAACGCCGCGCCGGCCCCGGCGAGTTTGCCGTTGAGGTGCGCGTGGACTTTTTCCACGTCCTCCAGGGTGAAGTAGCCGCGGCCCACGCCCGACTGGTTGGTGACCAAAAACAATTTGAACCCCTCGTCCTGAAGCCGCTTGAGCGCGTCAATAGCCCCCGGAAAAATGAAAACGTCCTCCACCTTGTGAAGGTATTCTTTCTCCTCGATGAGGGTTCCGTCACGGTCGAGAAAAACGGCTCGGTGCATGGTCAATGGGCGCGATTGTTTATTTCGCCACGGGCAAAATGAAAACAAAAAAGGAACGGCCCGTGTCCAGGCCGTTCCTTCAATGGGGTGCCGTGCGCGGATCAGTTGGTCTTGCGCAGGCGGAAGAATTCATTGCCCGTCGGGCTGATGATCACCACGTTGTTGGGGCCGTTTGGTGTCGGCGTCTGGGAAACCAATTGCCAGTTGGCCGGCGAAAAGCCGGTCGTGCTTTCCAGAACAAAATCCGTCGCGCTCGACGGCCAGGATATCTGGAGGTTGTTGCCCACCGGGGTAATGGAGAGGCTGACCTGTGTGGTCGTGCCCAGGTTGTTGCCATACACGTTGACCCAGTCGAATCGCACGGTGCCGCTGGTGCCGTAGCTGTTGCCCGGCGTGGTCGCAATGTAGCTGTCGGCGCCCGCGCCGGTCGCCGTGCTTTCAAACTCCGTCACGATCCGGAAGGCGAAGTTGGGGTTGTTGCTCACGCCCTCGACGCCAGCCAGGTTGTTGGTGAACAGAACGAAGCTGTTGTTGGTCGCCGTCATCACAATCACATTGTGGTCCACGAAGTCCGTGCCGTTGGTCGAATACTGGAAACGCGCGTATTTGCTGGCCGTGTTGCTGTGGCGCTGTTCCCAAGCCACCAGGATGTCCTGCCGCCCGGAGGTGCTGACATTGAACTGCACGCCGCGGGTTTTGTTGCCGGTGTTCTGCGCCGGGTAAGTCGTTGTCTGCCATCCGGTGTTGTCGCCCGTGATGGCGGCGGGGTCGGAGTCGGTGCCTGCCGCGAAGGATTGAGTGATGCCGCCGACCGGAGCGGATGAACCTGTGCCGATGATTGGCGTGGTTTCGCCGGTGGTGCCGTTGCCGTCGGGCGGATTGCTGTTGAAATCCCACCGGGCGATGTGCAGCGGCGGACGCGGCAGGACGGTCAGGGACGCGGTGGAGCTGGTAACTGCCCCAAAGACATTCGATACCACCAGGGAGTAATTGCCAGCGTCGTCCAACTGCAAATCTTCAACGCCCAGCACGTTGGTGGTTGCGCCGGAAATATCAACGCCGTTGAAGCGCCATTGATAGCTGAGTTCGGTTCCGGCGGCGGTGGCGCGGAACGTGCCCGTGTCGCCCACCAGGTTGGTGCGGTTTCCTGGCTGGAAAGTGATGACCGGATCGAGAACCGTCAGCGTGGCGGCGGAGCTGGTCGCCGTGCCGAAGCCGTTGTTCACCACCACCGAATAATTGCCGATGTCGCCGCCGAACACATTGGAGAGGGTCAGCGTTTGCAGGGTCGCGCCCACAATCGTGGAGCCGGACGCCGTCGGGCCGTCGCTCAGGTTCGCGCCGTTCCTGCGCCATTGAAAATTAAACGGCGCGGTGCCGGTCACCGCCACGGTGAAGGTGGCCGTGGTGTTGGCGTTGTTGGTGCGGCTCTGCGGATGGGTGGTGATGGTGGGGGGAAGATTTTGGCTGGCTGGCTCGAAGGTCAGGCGCACGTTGTCGATGCCAAACGTGTCGCGAGCATTGCTGCCGGTGCTGGCGGTCAAGGCCACGATGCGAATCCAGACATTCTCGGCCTGGTTGTCGAGCGCGCCGCCGAAGCCAAACGTGCGGTTGGTGGCGCCAAAGACGCCGGGGTCCGTGTAGGTGCCCACCGATGTGAAGGCGCCGGGCGTGTTGCCGACGGCGTAATCAATGGTCCAAGTGGTTGAGCGGTTGGTAACGAACAGCATGTTCAAATCGAGGTTCAATTGAAAATTGCCGAAGCCCAGCGTGTTTTGCAGTTGCAGCACAAACGCCGCGCCCGGGTCGCCAAAGGTGCCGGTCTGCCTCACGCCCAGCGAGCGGTTGGTGGAGGCGGACTGTGTGCCGGTGAGCTCGGCGCCGGTGAAGGGAGTGACGCCATCGCTGGTCGATGCGTAATTGCCGAAGCCGCCGGCGCTGCTGCCCCAGTCCTTGTGGGTCGTGGTGAAGCTCGCGGCGGTGCCCAGATTGCCTGCGGACGCATTGGTGCGCACGGTCCAGCCGGTCGGCAGACCCGAGGCCAGGTCGTTAAAGTTCTGGGTGTATTGTGTGCCGGAAAGGGTGACCTGGGCGGCGGCGAAATGGGTGCCGGCCAGCGCGACGACGGCCAGCCCGAGGAGTGAGCGGAGGTGTTTCATAGTGTGATAATGATCAAGTGAAAAGTGGCAGTTGAGAGTTAAAATTACTGGGGAGCACCTTTGTATGGATACCAATAGACTTTTCTGGAAATGCTGTATTCCACATTAGAATCGTTGTCCTCCGCTGAAGTTCTAAAATAATCGTTGGTATGCGTCGCCGCCGCGCGTCCGTCAGCAAACGCCAGATTCGCCCGCAAATTGTGACGGGCCGGTGTATGGCGACCCGCAGCGGAAGGAAACGCACTTTCGCTGTTTTCTGTAAAGACAACCGTGTCGCTTGGGTGGGTCACTTGGCTGATTTTAAATTGTGCGGTTCCGTTTGGATCCATTCGGTTGTTAAAACCGTAGGCGAAATATGCACTGGTGATGCTGGGGGTGTTGGTGGGATTGCCGGCGGTGGGACACATAAAAAACGACTTTTTGCCGGGCGCCGGAATTCGGTTCTGCTGGTAGAGATCGGCAAGTCGGTCTTGCGAGATCAAGGGTGGCACCGTGTTGTACCAGGCGTTGCTGTTGTTGCCCGTGGCAATATTTCCAATGGCTCCCTCATACGGGAAGAATTCATTGAAGTCGTCTGTGTACATCCGGATGCCCATGCCCCACTGCCGAACATTGCTTAGGCATTCTGTGGCTTGAGCCTTGGCTTTCGCCCTCCCCAATGCCGGCAGCAGCATGGCGGCAAGGATGGCGATGATGGCGATGACGACGAGCAGTTCAATGAGCGTGAATGCGGACGTGCGCTTCAGGGGAACAACGGGGCTTTGCATATTGGTTGTTGGGGCCGAGAGTCTGGATTCTGCCGACCATCCTTTCAAGCGGGCGCTACGTTACGGGCCGCCTATTAAAAAATCAAGCCAAGTCGGCCCGGGGCTTCGTTACAATTGGGTGTCGTCTATCTCCTCTCAAGCCTGAATCGAGACAACAATTGAACGATTCAACATTTCAACGGCCTCTCTGTTCGCTTTTCCCTTGTCCGCTGCGGAACCTTTTCCCATGCTGTGCCGCAATGTCTGGCCGGATGATCTCTGATGTGCTCAGCAAACCCGACTCGGCGCTGGAAATGTCCCTGCGCCCGTCGGTTTTCTCCGACTTCACCGGCCAGGCCAAGGTGCGCGAGCGCCTGGAGATTGCCGTGTCCGCCGCACGCCAGCGCGGGGAACCGCTCGACCATATCCTGCTCAGCGGCCCGCCGGGCCTTGGCAAGACTACCCTGGCGAATATCCTGGCCAAGTCCATGGGCGGCAACCTCAAGGCCACCAGCGGCCCGACCATCGAAAAGGCCGGCGACCTCGCCGGGTTGCTGACCAACCTCGAGCAGGGCGACGTTTTATTTATTGATGAGATTCACCGCCTGCAGAAGACCATCGAGGAGTATCTCTACCCGGCGATGGAGGACTTCAAGCTCGACATCATCATCGACCAGGGGCCCAACGCCCGGAGTGTCCGCCTGAATCTGCCGCGCTTCACGCTCATTGGCGCCACCACCCGCAGCGGACTGCTCACCGCGCCGTTGTTGACGCGCTTTCCGGTCCGTGAACGCGTGGATTACTACACGCCTGAGCAGTTGCAGAGAATTGTCCTGCGCGCGGCCAATCTGCTGGGCATTCACATCGAGGACGCCGGCGCCATGGAGATCGCCCGTCGCAGCCGCGGCACGCCCCGCATTGCCAACAACCTCCTGCGCCGCGTGCGCGATTATGCCCAGGTGCGCAGCGACGGACGCGTTACCGCGCCGATTGCCGACCAGGCGCTGGCGATGCTGGAGATCGACCAGCACGGTCTGGACGAAATGGACAAGCGCATCCTGGAAACGATGGTCGTGAAGTTTGCGGGCGGGCCCGTCGGCATCGCCTCCCTGGCGGTCGCTGTAGGGGAGGAGCCTGACACGCTGGAGGAAGTGTACGAGCCGTATCTGATCATGGAGGGCTACCTGCACCGCACTCCGCAAGGCCGTGTGGCCACTGAACTTACCTACAAACGCCTTGGCCTGAAGGCTGCGCCAGACGGGCAATCCAGATTGTGGTGACCGGCCGGAATTGGGTTTTGTCACCATAAATTGTGTAAGGCAAAACACCGATTTGTTCTGCGAGGGAAAAGCCTCTTTTGATGAGGGGAAAGCACGTCAATAGCAGTCCAATTTCCTCTCGCAGACACCTCCCAGTTCTTCTGATTAAATCGTCCAACATGCACCCATGCCCACTGATGACTGGGGACTGCGCGGCGGTTTTTTTCCGTTGTCGCAGTGACGTCGCAATTGACGTCGGTGTCCGATCCATTGCGAGGCGTACCTCACACCAACTAATCGGGCTTGGAATGCATCTCTCACTGATCCGATAACTCCCGTAACCGACTATGAAAACCTCAATGTTCAAAACCCTGTTTGCCACGGCCACGGCGCTTGCGCTGGTGAGTTCGGCGGCAAACGCCCAAACGGTCATTGTCGAAAGCCGCACCGGCACCGGCACCCTGACAGCCAATCCGCCCTACCAGGAAGTCTCCGGCAACTGGGCCAACTCTACGGCGAAGAGCTCGGCTTCGCCCCTGTCGGGTTCGACAACGCAGGGTTCCCGGTTTGCCACCAGCGCCAGTTCGACATTCAACGTCAAGCCAACCTTGGCGACGGCGGGCGGCATTTATTCGGTAGATATAAGCCAAGCCTCCTCCACTTCGATTCCGACGGATTTGAGCGTGAACATTTCGGTGACCGGTGGCACGGGATTGCCCGCTTCCACCACCGTGTTTGCGGAAGCCGGTGCGAATACCTGGGAGGCGATTGGCACCCTGACCCTGAATGGCGGCGTGACGGTGCCGACCGTGCAGTTCACCAAGAATACAGGATCCGGCACCGGACAGCGGTTTTATTCGGACGCGGTGCGGTTCATTTTCCAAGGGATGCCGGCTGCCGCGCGCACGTGGAATGGCGGCGGCGCGGATAACAACTGGAGCACGGCGGCCAACTGGGGTGGAACAGCCCCGGCATTGAGCGGCGACGCAGTGGTGTTTGCGGGCAGCACACGCCTGACGCCCTCCATGAACAACAGCTACAGTGTGACCTATCTTTCCTTCAGCGCTGGCGCTGGCGCGTTCACCATCAGCCGTCCCGGCAGCGAGACACTGACTGTCAGCAGCTCGGCGGGCATCACCAATCTCTCTTCCTCATTGCAGACGTTGAATGTGCCCGTGGCCTTGACCGGCACAGGCGGCCGCATTGAAACCGTTGGCACGTCGGGCAACATCACGATCAACGGCGTGGTTTCGGGCTCCCAAGGTTTGACGAAGGTCGGCACCGGCACCCTGACCTTGGGCGGCACCACGGCCAACACCTACAGTGGGACGACAGCTCTGAATGCTGGCACGGTGGCGATGAACAAGACTGCTGGGCAGAATGCGATTACGGGAACGACGCTTAGTGTGGGAACAGGTGCGATTTTGCGAAACGAAGCCAATAATCAGATTCCCGACGCCATGAAAATGACTTTGAGCGGGACTGGAATTTATGACGTTAATGGCAAGCTGGAAACACTCGAAACCATCGAAACCTCCAGTGGAAATCCTGGAACAGAAGTGAAACTCGGGGCGGGTACTCTTACTGTTAAACCCTCGTCGGCGGTTTCTTACAATTTGGCTACAGGTATTTCCGGGAATTATGCCAAGGTTTCGGGCACGGCTGGCTCAAAATTAGTGGTGGATGGAACCGGCCAATACCGGTTGCATAATGCCACCAATAGTTTTGAAAAATTGGAGGTCAAGGGAGGCGGCTTATTTCAGGCAGGCAACTTTTCTGGGAATAATTTTGAAACCATTTTTGGCGCCGTGCCAGCTTCCTTCCTGGCTGATGCCATTACATTGAACAATGGGCGTATTGGTGCCAGCTTCGTTACGACGCTTCATGCCAACCGCGGCATTACGCTGGGTGCGGGCGGCGGCACGGTTGAAGGCAGTTTGACCATCGACGGAGCGATTGCTGGGGTAGGTTCTCTGACCAAGACTGGCTCAGGTAGCGTTATTTTGAAGGGCGACAACAGTTACTCCGGCGGGACAATCATCAGCGCCAATACGGTACAAATCCGTGCCGATAGCGGATTGGGAGCTGTCCCCGGAGCGTTGGACACGGACAATATTTCACTGGGCGGCGGCATTCTGGAAATGACCAATTCCTTCACGCTCAACGCCAATCGCGGCCTGACCATGACGGCGGCCAGCACATTGAGTGTTTTGGCGAATTCCACAGTGACCTATAACAGCGTGGTCAACGGCGCGTTTAAGTTGACCAAAGCCGGCACAGGCAAGCTGGTGCTGGGCGGCGAAAACTTCCACTCTGGCGGCACCACAATCAGCGGCGGCACACTGGGAATTACACTTGCAGAGGCCATCGGCAGCGGGCAACTGGATCTGGCGAGCAGCACCGGCCAATTGCTCAACGAAACAGCCTCGCTGATGACGTTGAATAACTCGGTGAAATTTACGGCAGCGACGGTTTTTGTGGGCGGCAATGGGGACTTTGCATCACCGGGCGATGTGTAGCGAGGCTCTTCGGCCTCCAT
>CALJZV010000356.1 GCA_937983475.1 uncultured Verrucomicrobiales bacterium | reverse complement strand
CAGGGGGGAGCGGACCGGTTGCGCGATGTCGGGGGGGGGCAGTCCTGCGGAGGCGACCTGATAAAGCAGGGGCTGGAATAGGTGATGATTTTGCCGATCCACGACCGTGACGCGCGCATGGGGATGGAAAAATGACTGGCAGAAGGTCAATCCCCCGAATCCTGCGCCGAGGACCACGACGTGAACTGGCTTGTTTTCCATTCTAAAGAAATTTCCTCCGGCAGCGGTAAAATGCAATGAGGGGCTCGAAAAAGGAGGAAGCTACGGCTTCTCGTAAATGTCCTTCAGCGAGCGGAGCGAACTGCCGAGGTAATATTGCAGCGTCACCCGGCCCATGCGCAGGTAGGTGCGAACGACGCCCCGTTCCCGAAATCGGCGGCCGCTGGTCTCGACTGTCGCGTCGGCCAAAGCCAGTTTGCCATGCTGGCGCAGCAGGCGGCACAATTCGAATTCCTCCATGAGAGGCACATCCGGCACGCCGCCGATTTTTTCCAGGATGTCGCGCCGGACAAACATGGCCTGGTCGCCCATGATTCTCCCAAAAAGATAAAGGCGGATGGCGCACTTGATTCGGGAACCGCGCATGAGCCAGTGCGGGTTCTGGAAAACCTTCCAGAATCCGCCCGCCACCACGCTTTTATTTTCCAAACAGTTCAAGATGGCTTTCCCCGCATCTGTTGGAAGCCAGGTGTCGGCGTGAAGCAGCAGCACGACGTCACCTGAAGCGAGTCGGGCGCCGTGGCGCATCTGGGTTCCTCGGCCCGGTGGACTGTTGACGACGCGGCAACCAAGCTGTTGGGCAATTTGTGCGGTGTGGTCGCCGCTGCCGCCGTCTGCGACAATGATTTCAACAATTTCCGGTATTTTTCGGATGCGGCTGACGGTTTCGGGCAGCGCTGCGGCTTCGTTCCATGTGGGAATGACAACGGAAATGTTCACCGATCACAGTTCCTTGAATTCGGCGTGGATTGGGCCTTCTTTGCAATGAAGGATGGCGACGCTGCGAGGTTGGGCAAAGCGCGGTTTTCCAGCGTAGCCGGGGTTGAGATAAAGAATGTCGCCAATTTGTTGATGGAACGCCTTGTGAGTGTGGCCGAACACAACCACGTCGGGCTTGGCGAGGGTGATGCGGCGTCGGGCGACTTCGGAAAGATGGCTGGGATCCACGATGTGGTGAATCAAAAACTTTTTCCCCGCCAGTTCAGCGACTTCAGTTTCCCGCAAGGTCAAGCCTGAGTCGGTGTTGCCCAGCACCGCGGTGACCGGCGCGATTTGTTCCAGTTCCAACAAAATGAAAGGCATGCCGACGTCGCCCGCATGCAGGATATGATCCACGCCCTTAAAAATCCCGGGAATCCTCGGATCCAAAAAATTATGCGTGTCAGAAATGACGCCGAGCTTCATGAAGTTGGTATTGGTGGCGTTAGCCGGGCATGCACGATGATGCCCGGAAGGCAGACAGTTTATAAATTACTTTTCACGTGTCACGTTTCATGCTTCGGAAGGCTTTTCCGCCGGTTCGGCAGGCGTTTCCTGGGGGGCTTCCTCCACTTCCGCTTCTTTGGCTTCGGCGGCATCGTTGAGTTTCATCGCGGCGACAAAAAGACCTGTGAACAGGCCACCGCTCAAAAGCGTATTGCGGAAAAAAGTCCAGGTTTCCGGCCAACCGGACGCGCCTTTGGTCAGAGCCCAAATCCATCCCATCAGGTTTTTGGTGTATTCCGGGTAATTGAACGGGTTCAGCAGCCAGGACATCGTATTGGTGATCAAATAAAACAGCAGAGCGCCCATAATGCCGCCGCCCAAAAGGGCTGAGAAGGAGGAATTGTGAGAGAATTTTTTGCCAAGGCCAATGAGGATGAAATAGCCAAGATAATTGCCGCTCATGTAAAGCAATACCGGCAACGTAAAGCATGCGATACCGAGATCAAACTGGTAATAGCAGTTGAGGGCCAGATCAGTTGCCAAGAGGGTCGCCAGCGGCAACCACCAGGCCATTTTGCGCGGAAAAAAAACCCCGGCGCAGAAGGCCAGCGCGTAGGCGGCGCTGAAGCTTTCGGGCAAGGTGCCCGGGATGCGGGTGATCGCGAAGGCAATCATCATCAAAATGGGCAGCAGTAATTTGCCGTTCATCCGGTGAACCATAAGCCAAAGCGCTGTTCTGACAAGATGGTTTGCTTTTTGAGGCGAATCAGTAATTGATATTTTTTGTCCCAGGCATTAAAAAGCATGCCGACAAATTTAATTAATTAGCATATATTATTACAATGAACATTGAAACACATGGATTGAGCCGGAGAGAGCGCCAAATAATGGACGCCATTTACAAACTCGGAAGCGCCACCGCGTATGAAGTGCTGGACAACATACCCGATCCGCCTAGTTACTCCGCGATTCGGGCGTTGTTGAGCATTTTGGAGCGTAAAGGTCATCTGAAGCACACAAAGAGCGGGGCGCGGTTTGTCTATTTGCCCGTTGAGCCGCGCCACCGTGCGGCACAGTCAGCTATTAAACGCCTGTTGAACACGTTTTTTGGCGGCTCCACGGAAAAGGCTGTCGCTGCGTTGTTGGACGACGCGGACACGAAGCTGTCGGAAAAGGAACTGGATCGCCTGGGGAAAATGATCAAGGAAGCCAAGAAGGCCAAATAAAGCTGTGACCCCAGCCTCGGTAGACGGGCTGTTTGCGGTGTGGGTGGATTTGGCGCTCAAAAGCTTCTTTGTCTTGGGAGGGGCGTGGGGGGTGGATTGTTTTTTGAAGCGGACAGCAGCCTCGGTGCGTCATTTCCTTTGGCTTTCGGTTTTGGTTGCTTTGATACTGTTGCCCGTAGCTTACACAATCCTGCCCCGGTGGGTGCTTCCCGTTACTACGCCTGCAATTTCGGTATTTCAGGTTCCAGAGGGGGCGGGCTTCAGAAATGGATTGTCGGGTAACTCTCAAGAAACCTCGAACAAAGCGACGTCAGTTTCGTCCCCATCGGAGCGGTCATCGCCATTTTAGACACAAGACGGGCAACGGGGGGATTTGCAAAAGGATTATTTTGGAACTTGGGATTGGAAACATTGGGTTTTTTGCATTTGGGCAATGGGGGTGATTTTAACTTTCATTCCGCTGGGAATCGGAAGCATTTCCGTTCGAAAGCTGCGCAAACGCTCTCAACCTTTGGTTGAGTCTGAGTGGCAAGAGTTGCTGAATTCGCTGGCTCAAAAACTTAATTTGCGCCGCAAAGTATCACTCCTTCAACATGCGGACGTTACGATGCCTATCACATGGGGGGTTCAAAAACCTGTGGTTTTGTTGCCAGCCAATGTCAATAGTTGGCCCAATGGCTGCCAACGAATGGTGTTGTTGCACGAACTGGCCCATGTAAAGCGCTTGGATTGCCTCGCTCAGGCCTTGGCTTGGGTAGCTTGTGCAATCTATTGGTTCAATCCTTTGGTTTGGCTGGCGATTAAAAAATTGTATGCGGAGCGTGAACGGGCTTGTGATGATTTGGTCGTATCTTCAGGCTCAAATGCATCCGATTATGCGGATCATCTTTTGGAGGTGGCACGGTCCTTTCGCTGGCCTTTTCCCACGTCTGTGGCTGCTGTTCCCATGGCGAAAGCTTCCCAGCTTGAGGGCCGCCTGTTAGACATCCTTGATGATGGCAAAAAACGCTCAAGCTTGGATCGGTTATCGGCTTCAGTGACGCTTTTTGTGGCCATTGGCTTGGTGGGTATGGTGGGTGGTTGCAGAACCCCGACCCGCAGCCTGGCCTCAATTTCAAGCGGGCTTGACTTGTTGCCGTCACATGACCTTGTTGCAGGAAAAAATCCAAGCGATCTGGCTCAATGTGATTTCAATGGAGATGGAAAGCCGGATTTGGTTGCCGTGAATTACCTCGCCAACACCATTTCAATTTTTAAAAACATTTCCGCCACTGACGGGAGAATCCGATACGCCCCAAGAATTGACTTTCCAACTGGTCGGACACCCATTGTGGTTTGCGTTCAAGATTTGGACGGGGATGATAAGCCCGAAGTGGTTGTGGCAAATCACTATGGCGCGTCCCTTTCAATCTTTCACAATGCGTCCAGTGGGGGTGACGTCGGAGATAAAACTTTTTCGTATAGCTTTGAGCTTAAAACAGGCCGGGGGCCCTGCGGGGTTGGGATTAGGGATTTGAATGGCGACGGGAAGCCTGATTTGGTCGTTGCAATTACCGGGCATAGCTCGAATGACACGATCATGATTTTCGAAAACACCTCTGTGGTCGGTGATATCTCCTTCGCTGAGCCAGTGCAGATTCAAGTCGGCATGCATCCTGTATTTGTAGCGCTTGAGGATATTGATGGGGATGGCAGCCCGGATATAATCGTTTCCAATCATCGCAGCTACAGCTTTTCCGTTCTGAGAAATCTCAATTTTATCGGCGCGATAGCATCGTCTTCATTTGCGAAACCTCAGGATTTCCCTGTGGGAGGCGGGTTAAATCGCCCTTATCGCATTGCGGTGGCTGATTTTGACGGGGACGGGCGCAAAGACTTGGTTGTTAGTGCACCTAACCTCTCAAATGACGCGTCAAATGGCATATTTGTGATTTTTCAAAACACCAGTAGTTCAGGCAATTGCGACTTCGTTCGAAGGGCAGACTTTCAGGCCGGAAAAGGAACCGCTGGTTTAACTGTTACGGATGTCAACGGGGACCAATGGCCGGACATTGTGATGGGTAATCTGTTCGGGAACACCGTGTCGGCCTGGGTTCACCGTGGCGGCAGACGTCAAATCACGCCAGGCATGTTTCACTCCAAGGTAGAAGTGTATGTTGGTCAGGGGGCCAGCGGTGTCGTGGTGGCTGATTTAAATGGTGATGGCCAGGTGGAATTTGCCGTTGCCAATGAGAAAGAATCCACGATCTCTTTTCTGCGTCAACAATCAGGCCCTTAGTAAAATGAAAGACGTTCCGGCGAGAAAAGGCGAAGTCAAAAACAGGGAGGCTTTTACGCTAGTTGAATTGCTCGTGGTTATTGCCATCATTGGTATCTTGGCAAGCCTGCTGTTGCCTTCTCTCGCCAAAGCCAAAGCGGAGGGAAAATCCGCTAACTGTCTGAGCAACCTGAAACAATTTCAAATCGGGTACACACTGTATGCCAGCGACAATAAGGACGCATTTTCCTCAAATGACTCTAATTTTGATCCTGCAATTGAAGGGGACGCCTTTAGCCTGCCCGGATCGTGGGTGGTTGGAAACGCCAAATATATGAAATATCTGAGTGAAACTAACATAACGACTGGAATTCTGTTTCCTTACGTTACTGCGGTGCCTGTTTATAAATGTCCTGCTGACATGGCGTTCCTGATTGAAAAAAAATGGATAGATGCGCAGCCCGCCACACCCCGAAAGCGCAGTTATGCACTGAACCAGTTTTTGAATGGAGCTCCACAGGCAGATTCGGTGAAAAAACTGACCAATTTGCAGAGGCCCTCACCCTCGCATGTTTTCTCGTTCATTGATGAGGATCACCGGAGTATTGAGGATGGTAATTTCGGCATTTGGCGGCCATCGGATTATCGAAACAATCTATGGCTAAACTTGCCTTCCGATCGGCATAAGAGAGGGGCAAATCTAAGTTTCGTTGACGGCCACGTTGAAAAATGGAAATGGAAATGGCCAAAGAAATTCAGCAATTTTAATCAGCCAGCAGCCAATGCAGACGATCGGGATGATCTTCGCCGATTGCAACTGGCTATACCCGAAACAGGCCAATGATTCATCAAATGTCCTTGATCCTGTATCGTTCTTCTTAAGCATCCTTGAGGCGAATTTGAATTGTTTGTGCTTTGAGGTCAGAATTCTTAATTGGCATGCACAAACTCTTCGAGGTCATTTTTGAAGACGACGACTTACTGGTGATAAACAAACCGGCTGGACTTGTGTGTCATCCAACCAAGGGGGATGAGTATTCCAGTCTGATCAGCCGAACACGGCTTTATTTGGGGCCAGAAAAAACGCCCTACATGGTCAATCGGCTTGACCGGGAGACCAGCGGCGTGGTGATGGTGGCCAAATCGTCCGAATTTGCCGGCTTGCTGGGCAAATTATGGGAAAACCGCGCCGTGATTAAAATATACCGGGCCTTGGTTCATGGCCATGTAGAGCAGGAATCGGGCGTGATAGAAGCTCCCTTGGGCAAGGACGAAACCAGCATTACCCACATCAAGGATTGTGTGCGGACCGATGGCGTTTCG
>CALJZV010000355.1 GCA_937983475.1 uncultured Verrucomicrobiales bacterium | reverse complement strand
TCCTGACACGACCGTTGAAATCACAAAACAAAAGCGGGAAGTGCAGGACGGCATCGCCGAGTTGGAGCTGTTGGCCGAGGCGCGGACCGGACCCTTGATTCGCGTTGGCGATGTGATTTTCGAAGGCCGCAAAAAGACCAAACGCTCTGTTTTGGATCGCCGGGTGCGAGTCTTCCCGGGAAATCCGCTCGACCGCATTGCTGTGGACCAGGGGCGCTTCCGGTTGTCCAAGCTCGGCATCTTCGACTCAGTGGGCGTGCGCTACGATGTCGTGGACGAGACCACCCGCAACGTCGTGTACACCCTCGACGAGGGGCGGACCCTCGACTTCAGCGTTTTATTTGGCTACGGGAGCTACGAGTTGCTGCGCGCGGGTTTTGAACTGGAGCAGTTCAATTTGTTTGGGCGCGCCCATCATTCCCGGCTGCGCGCCATCCAGTCGTTCAAGGCGTCCAGCGCGGATTACCTTTACACCATGCCCGAGTTTGTCGGCGGGGATGTGGGCTTGTTTTTGCAGGGAAGCTGGCGGCGGCGCGGGGAGGTTTCCTTCCCCCGCGAGGGGTTTGGCGGTGGCGCGGGTGCCCGGGTTTTTCTGGATTCCATCAGCAGCGACTTCAGCGCGCGCTACCAATATCAGGTGCTCTCCGCGGTGGAAACCGGCGTGGCCGCCGTCGGCCCGCTCGACGCGGCCGTCGGCTCGGTGATCCTGGAGCTTCAGCATGACCAGCGCGACAGCCCGCTGTATCCGCGCGAGGGCTACAAGATTTTCTCCGGGCTGGAACTGGCCTCGGAATTCCTTGCAGGCGATGTGGATTTTGCGCGGCTGGAGTTTCAGGCTGCGGTGCACCAGCCTGTCGGCGAAGGGCGCTGGGTGCATCTGGGCCTGAGCCACGGCGTGGCGGCCACCGTCGGCGGCTCGTCGGAGGATTTGCCGTTCAACAAGCGCTTTTTTCCCGGCGGCGAAAACTCCGTGCGCGGCTTTCAATTTGGCGAGGCCGCGCCGCTCGACGACCAGGGCCGGGTCATCGGCGCGGAAACCTACACCGCCGCCAACGTCGAGTTCGAGCAGGCGCTGACGGAGAAAATTTCGCTGGTGGTGTTCACCGACGTGATCGGATTTGCGCAGCGGCTGGGGGATTATCCCGGCAATGAGATTTTGCTTTCGGTCGGCGGCGGCCTGCGCTGGAAGACCCTCATCGGCCCGGTGCGATTGGAATACGGTCACAACCTCATCAAGCGCGACGCCGACCCCGCCGGCACGCTACATTTTTCCATCGGTTTCCCGTTTTAAATCGCGTGTCAGGCACACAGCCTCGGCGGGACAGGCCTGAGCGAACTGAGTTGTCGATTGAATCTCGGGCGGCACGGCGGCGCGGGCCATGCGACGAAAGCCCATCCGGATAAAGAACGCCTCCGCTGTGGTTGTGAGCAAATAAAGCCGCTCCACACCCCGCGATTGGGCGAGGTCCAAAAGCCGATCGCACAATTCACGGCCAATTCCCAACCGCTGATGATCCGCCGCAACCGCCAGCGACCGCAACAAGCCGTTTTGCCCATGACTCTCAAGCCCCACAACCCCCACCAGCCGACCACCGGTTCGGGCCGCGAGAAAGGTCAGGTTCTCCGATTCCGGCGGCAGGTCGCCGTGGCCCAGGCCGCGCGCGTTGAGGAGAGCAAGGATTTCCGGCCGGTCGGCGAGCGTGGCTACAGAGAATTGAATCGTGTTCATAGCTCAATGTTGGCGCTTGAGTCGCGCAAATATCAGGATATGGGACGTGATGATGATCGGCACCACGAACGTCGGCAAGTATCCTGGCGGCACGCTACATTTTTCCATCGGTTTCCCATTTTGATTATTGCGCCGGATTTTGCGTTAATCGGCCCAGAGATCATGTCAAACGCACTGCAACTCGACCTGAAGAAAATTGAAGCACGCGCCTTTCACCGGCTCGAATGGGCCGAACCGGCTCTGCGCCGCTACCATGCGGTTTGCCAAAAGCACACCTCCGCCGCCAAGTCCCTAAGGCCACTTTACGAATGGATGTTTGTGCCGCCGACCTTGTGGCCGTTCAATGTTCAAGATGCGCTGGAGGGTTGCCTGGCGGTCTTGGAAAAAGGAAAACAGCTCACCGCGCGGCTGAAGCTGCTCATCGAGATGCTCCCGGAGTTGCCGGACGAATCGGTTTGCCAAGCCGTGGCCGAGCACGAGAGCCATGTTCAGATCGGCTTTTACGAGCATTTGCTCAACGCCAGGGCCAAGTTTTCCCAAGCCGAACTGACAAACAACACCGACCCGGAACTGCGCCGACAATGGGAACGCATCAAGGCCGCGTTCAGCGTCCGCGACTATTGCGATCACAAGGGTGTCATCCGCCGCTCGATGAATGTCGAACGCAACCTGCGTCCGTCCTTCTCCGTCAACATGCGCCGCCGCGCCGAGGTGTTCCAGGCGGTGTTCGACGCCTTCTGCCTGCGGTGGAATCTCTACGGGATGAAGCACGACGAGCCTCTCCTGCTCAAACTGTCCGTCAACATCACGCCCTATGGCACGATGATTCACATTCCCGCTTACTGGTCGTTTGACCCCAAGCGGGACATCCGCTGGGACCAGATTGCCAGGCTCCATCGCGCCCGTGTTCCCCGCCGTCAGGGAGCCGCGTTCGCCCAATCGCACGAGGAGCGGTTGCGGGCCGCCAATAAATTGAGGCAGTTGGATGCGGAAGCGCGACAGCTCGGCTTGAAGGGACAACAAAAGCACGCCTTCCTTTGCGCGGGACTGAACTGGCATCCCGAAACCAGCCCCAAGCGCCTCAGCCGCCTTCGCTCGGAGTTTCCGCCCGCAAAGTAGGCCGCCTGGGCTTGTCGAAATCAGGGACACCGTTTGGGGACAATTCGTTCCTTTGCGCCACCATTCAGCTTGGGAGCATGCTTCCTGGCATGAAAATGGATCAACAAACGGAAACCACTGAAACGCGCGAAATGAACCTCGCAATGGCCCGGCGCATTCAACAGACGCTTGGCCAGTTCGGCATCCCGGTGACGATGGGCGACATCTTCAGGGGACCAACGATGACCCGCTTTGAACTGGAGACCGCGCCGGGAATTCGTGTGGAGCAAATAATGTCACTGGCAGCGGATCTCACCGCCGCACTCAAAACCGAATGTCACATTGCGGGGCCTATTCCTGGGAGGAGCTGTCTTGGCGTTGATGTGGCCAACGCTTCCAAGGAGCGAGTGCTCTTGAGCCAGTTGTGGGAATCGCAGGAGTGGAAGACAACGGAAGGCCGGTTGCCTGTCGCGCTGGGCAGGGACATTTACAACCGCGTGATCGTGGCGGATTTGGCCGACATGCCGCACCTGTTGATCGCTGGCCGCGTCAATTCGGGTAAATCCACATTCATTGACGCGCTTGTGGCTTCCATGCTGAGTCGTTTTTCACCCGGACAGGTGCGCTTTGTGATGGTGGATTTAAACGTCATTGAAATGCAGCATTACAACGGCCTGCCTCATCTCATTGGGCCGGTGGTGACCCATCTGGGCCAGGCCCCGCTCGCCCTTCAGTGGATGGTCAACGAAATGGCCAATCGTTACCAACTTCTGGCTGAAGCCGGCGCGCGAAACATCGCCTCGTTCAACCGCACTCCAAAACCCGGCGCTCGGAAGACCCACGCCGTCCCTCCGTTCGAGAATATCTGCGCCACGCCTGAGGGCTTCTTTGTGGCAAGCGATACGCTCCATTCATCCCGTCAGGCTGAACCGGGCCTTGCGGGGGAGCTGCCCTATCTCGTGCTCATACTCAACGAACCCGCCGAATTGATGCTTTCCGCGCCCGTGGAGGCGGAACTGGCGATCAGCCGTCTGGCGCAGATGGGGCGGGCCGTGGGCATTCATTGCATTCTGGCCACCCGAGACGCGTCGCCGGAAACGCTCACCCAGAAAATCAGGGCCAATTTCCCGGCGCGGGCAGCTCTTCGGGTGGCGTGCAAGGCGGACTCGCGAATCGGCCTCAAGGCACATGGGGCAGAGAAACTCCTAGGCGACGGCGACATGCTTTTTCTTGCGGCCGACTCGCATCAGCCCCAGCGGTTCC
>CALJZV010000354.1 GCA_937983475.1 uncultured Verrucomicrobiales bacterium | reverse complement strand
AGCCGGAGCAGCCTTGTCCTGGCCATAAACAAAATTGACCGCGGCCAGCACAACAGCGCTGGCGGCCAAGGCGGTTTTCAAGGAGTTGGTTTTCATTTTATTGAGGGTTTGTTAGTTGGAATTGTCCGGGTTGAACCGTTAGTCGGGTTTATTTTCTCACCACTTTTTGTAGGCGAGGAACTTGCCGTTCATGGTCACTTTCACGCGATCGCCCTTGGGATCGGGAATCTTTTCTATGTCCATGGTGAAATCGATGGCGCTCATGATGCCCGCGCCGAATTTCTCCTCGATAAGCTCCTTAAGGGTGGAACCGTAAACGTAAATGATTTCCTGGAAGCGGTATTGCAGCGGCTCCTTGGGAATCGTCGGTGCGGCCTCGCCCTTGTTGGCGAATTCCGTCAGCGCCACCGCCACCTTGGACGGCAGCCCAAGGAATTTGGCGACTTTTTTTGCGTCCTCGTCTCCCAGCGCATTTTCGCCCAGGCAGGCAGAGGTGACATACACTTCGGAAACCCCGGCAGCCTTGGAGATGGCGGCCCAGGTGGTTTTCTTTGCTTTCTTGGCGGCCAGAATGGCCTCGGTCATTTCTTTTTTGGTCATGTTATTCAACTGTGGGTTGGGTTGCGTTTTATTTGCCGACAACTTGAAGCTGCGACGAAGTTTTCGGCAGATCTGTGATATTGGAAGGGCTTTTCACGTGCTTTTCCCGCTTGGCCCCTTTCATGAGGAAATGAAGAATGTGGTTGCGGATGCGATGATACTCGGGCGAGTCAATCAACGCCGCGCGCACACGCGGGCGCGGAATGGTCACCTCGATGATTTCCGCCAGTTCGGCGTCCGGCCCGTTGGTCATCAGCGCGATGCGGTCGGAGAGGAGAATGGCCTCGTCCACATCGTGCGTCACCATGAACACGGTGTTTCGCGTGGCGTTCCACATGCGGACCAGTTCCTCCTGGATGCCGCCCCGCGTCAGGGCGTCGATCTGCGCAAAAGGCTCGTCCAGCAGCAGCACCTTGGGCTCCACGGCGAAGGCGCGGGCCAATCCCACACGCTGCCGCATGCCGCCGGAGAGGAACGCCGGGCGTTTGTTCTCCGCGCCGTGGAGGTTCATCATGTTGATGTATTTTTGCGTCCAGTCGCGCACCTGCTGCGGCGACCAATCCGGATGCGCCTGCCGCACGGCCAAGCGCACGTTGTCAAACGCCGTGAGCCAAGGCATGAGCGCGAAGCTTTGAAACACCACCATGCGGTCGAGGCCGGGCCGTGTGATTTCGCGGCCCTCCAGAATGACGCCGCCTTCGGATGGCTGATCGAACCCGGCAATGATGTTCAACAGCGTGCTTTTGCCGCAGCCGGAGTGACCGATCATGGACAGGAACTCGCCCTTGTGAATTTCGAACGCGACCTTGCGGAACACGACGAACGAGTCGCCTTTCCGGGCCTTGTCGTCGAGCACCGGATAGGTCTTGGAAACGTGATCAACTCTTAAAAAAGCCATGGTGTTATACCTCCGAATAAGTGAACGCCGCCGCCAGTCGGCCAAACGCGTAGTCAAGGGCATACCCCACAACGCCAACCACCAGGATGGCGAAGATGACGCCGCTGATGTCCAGGTTGTTCCATTCGATCCAGGTCAAATAGCCCGCGCCCAGCTCGCCCAGAAGCATCTCTGCGGGCACGACCGCCACCAGCGCGCTGCCGAAGGAGATTCGGAGGCCGGCGATGATTGTCGGCGCTGCCGCAGGCAGAATCACTTGGAACAACCGCCTGAAATAACTCATTTCCAGCAACGCGGACACCTGCAGGTAATCCTTGCGAATGGAGTTCACTCCAAAGGCCGTGTTCGCCACGGTGGGCCAGAGCGAGGACATGAAGACAACCAGAATCGCCGTCCAGTAAGGATCCTTGATGCTGTAAAGCAGCAGCGGCATCCAGGCCAATGGAGAAATAGGCTTGAGCACCTGAATGAAGGGATTGAGCGCGATGTAAAGCGGCCGTGAGAGGCCAACGATGATGCCGAGCAACACCGCCACCACCGACCCTGCGATGAACCCGACCAGGAACCGGCGAATCGTGTATATCACCAGCAACCCGATGCCGTGATCGTTGGCGCCTTTCTTCACAAACGCCTCGCCCAACTCGACGCGCGCCTTCTCGAACACCTTGCCCGGGCCGGGAATGCCTTTGACCTTGTCGGGATTGTAAATGTAGTTGCCCTTGGCGTCCTTGACGATGTCGCCGTTGAACTCCATCACCATCAGGTCATCCTCGGTTTTTCCGGCGGAATCAAACGCAGGCTGCAGGGTGGACATCTGCCAGACGAAGAGGAACACCACCAGGATCAACAAGGACAGCCCGTAGGGACCAACCTTGGATTTGAGCAAATTTTGAGAAGCCATGATCAGAGGTTGCTGATGGGGAAACTCTTGGTGTATTCCGCGACTTTTTCGGAATCAAACTCGCGGCCCATAATGATATGTTTGGTCGTGGTTTTGCCCCGCGTCTTGTAGCCGAGTTCCGCCATGACTTTGTCGCACTCGGCTGCGAGGTAAACCTGTTCGGCAACCTTCTTGTAGTCGAAGTCCCCCTCCACATGCTTCCAGCGCTTCATTTGACTGAGAATCCACATCGCCATCGAATGCCACGGGAACGGATCGAAGTTGATCCGGTCGGGCACACTCTTGATGCCGCCCAGGCCATCGGCGTAACGCCCGGTGAGCACCTGCTCCAGCACCACTTCCGGTTGGTTGAGGTA
>CALJZV010000353.1 GCA_937983475.1 uncultured Verrucomicrobiales bacterium | reverse complement strand
TGATTTTTCGGCGGCGGCGATGTTTGCGGGAAATGAAAGCACCGCCGCGATGATGACCAGCAGCAAGGCACAGGTTTTATTTTTTGAAGTCATGATTTGTTGAACGGTTAATTCTCCAAGGACAATTGGCAGAACTGAAGGGTTACACAATCTTATGTTTACGGTCATGGCGTGGTGACGCGCAGCCGGTAGAAGGTCTGAGTGCTCCCGGTTTCGGTGTCGCTCACGGTCTGGAGATAATCATTGCCTGGCAGCAGGTTGCTGGTTTGCAGCCAGTTTGTCGCGCTCAAGTCACTTGTTTTTTCGACAACGAAGGTGCGTCCCTGAACAGAGCCAAAGGTGATTTGATTGGTCGTTCCTGAGCGGGTTATGGCGGTGATGTTGATTCCAGCCTGGAAGTGGATTTGCAGATCGCTTGAAGGAAGGTGAATCGGACCGCCGCCTGTGCCGTTGGTGGACAGGTCCAGGGCCCGGAACGTGACGGTGTAGAGGCCAGGCCGGGTGGCGGTGAAACGGCGTCCGTGAATGTGGCCGTAAGGATCGGCGTCGGCTGCGCCGTTGCTTTCGGTGATGCGGTAGGTGTTGGTGCTGGTCGTTCCGGAAGGGATGCTGAATGTCGGAGCAAGGGCGCCATTTTCCCAGAAGCCAAAGGAGCCATCCGCAGGCCCTTTAACAGAAACAATCTGAGCAAACAGATATGACCCGAGCGCGGAGGCGCCTTCCTCCGGTCCGCCAAATTGTGAAGTCGCAGCGAGGCCGGTGAGGGTGATGTTTCCCTGGAAATAACCGGCGTACTTTCCGGCATTGGTGTAAGTCAGTGTTTTGACGTACAGCGAATTGGTGGCGAAGTCGGCTCCATTGACGAAGACGAGCAGGTCATTTTGATTTGTACCCGCCGCGCCGATGTTCAAATGGCCATGGACTTGTGCGTTTACGGTTGTGGTCAGGGATGTGATGAGGGCGAACAGTGTAGAATAGATTTTCATTTTTCTGGCAGTTAAAGAGTTCAAGGTTTTCCGGCGGGATTCACAACGCGGGAACCTGTCCGGTTCATGTCCGTCTGCAAAAGGCTCCATTTGAGGAATTGAACGTGGCCAGCGACGAACAGGTAATTGGCCCCGTGTAAATGTCGTTGAACAGCGATCTGCGCGGTGAAGCCGCCGGTTGAATAATCGCCATCGTCAGGGTCGGCGAAGTGGAAATGGTCACTGCTGGCGTAATTGTCGTGGCACTCCGCCATGAAGATGGTGTCCACGGGTGAAGGGACACGCGTGGTTTTGGAAAAATCCGCTACCCCGATCCCTGGAAGCAGGAAGTCATTGATTGCGTAACTGTATCGCCGGGTTTTGTTGGGGTCGCGGGGACACCGCCAAAGGTTGGTGCCTCCCGTGTAGGGTTGCAGGCTGCCAACCCACGATTGACCCGAGTGCGCCGAACGCGGCAACGAATCGTCGTGATCGCTGGCATACAGGACGCTGGCCAGGCCAATTTGCCTGAGGTGACTCAGGCAATCGGTGGCCTTGGCGCGCTCCTGGGCGCGGCCGAGCGCCGGCAGCAGCATCCCCGCCAATATGGCGATGATGGCGATGACAACCAGCAACTCGATCAAGGTGAAGGCGTTTCTGGAACGCTTCATTTCTCTGCGGGCA
>CALJZV010000352.1 GCA_937983475.1 uncultured Verrucomicrobiales bacterium | reverse complement strand
GGACTTTGCCTTTTGAGGTTTCAAGGCTGGTGGTGTCATAATCGCTGGACCCAGCGGTGTGATGGATAATGGCCCGGTTGAGGCTGGGCTCCTGACTGATTGAGCCAGAGGGCGCTCGCGCAGTCCAGCAGGCCCGCTGACAGATGGTCGGCTGGGCCGCCGGGGTGGTTTGCGCATTTGCAAAGGAGGCGGCCAACAAGGCGCCCCCGACGACAAGGGGCATTGCAACACGTGTGGATAGTTTACTTTTTCTCATAGGATGTGGTTCTTGATTGTCGCTCACCATGGATTCAGGCGAACGACGGGTTTGATCACAGGTTGCTTGGGGATGCTTTTTAATAAACAAAACAAATTCGCGGGTCAATCGGGCGGCCCAAAAAAAGTTCCACTGCACAAGGCAACCACGACGGCAGATCTTTGAAGCTGATCCTTCTTAACTCGGGTGCAATCAAGGATGGCATCATCGGGGAGTCTGCCCCGTTGCGCCCGGCCGGCAACGGCCTAGCTTGAATCGAACTGAAACCCTTCACTTCAACAAAGGAGGAACTATGAACAACCGATTGACAGCGTGCGCGCTGGCCGTTCTGTTTTCCCTCGGTGGAATTGTATATGCGCAGCAGGAGCGGGGACAGCAGCGGGAAAGCCCGCGAAAGGGACAACGGGCGTACGAAGGCCGTCATTTTGACAAAGACAAAATGAAGGAGCATTGCCACCGGGTCATGGAGAAGCACCGGCAGATGCGCGAGGAGTTGCGCGCGAAAAACGAAAAGCTCGATAGTCTGGTGGCCCGCATGAACCAGGCCACTGGCGACGAAAAAGTCGAGGCCATGGCCGCCGTGATCAATGAAGCCATTTCCCAGCGCAAGGAAATGCTGGAGATCATGAGCGCCATGCATCACCGCCGGATGCGCCACATGATGGAGCACATGGAGCGCGGAGAAAATCTCTCGCAGTGCACGGTTGAAGAGGAGGAAATCCAGGAACCAGCAGGAACGGAGCGGGTTGATCCGCAGCGAACTGAACCGCAAAAGCAGGAGACCGAGCCACAAAAAAATTGAGCCGCTCCGGCTCTTTTGCCGGACCATGATTCTCTCTGCCCGGAGAATCTCGCAGCCGCCGCGTGGCGCCCCGCCTGACCCACGCGCGCGGCTGCCCAAAAGCATCATTGGCAGCGCGACACGCTGCGCTAAAGCATGATTTCCAACAGGGAAAAATAAGCTCCGAGGGAATTTACACCCTGGTTCGGGCGTCTAATAAGAAAGGAGGTGTGAGAGAAATGCGCCCGAAAATTCTCAAACTATTCTCACCGATCACCATCGGCGCGATGCTCTGGGCGATGATGGCTTTTGCGACACCCGCCCAGGCCGGTCACTGCTACAACCGCAGTTATGGCTACAAGCACTACGGCTACAAGCACCATGGATACCGGTCTGTCACTCCATACAGTTTTGGCTACCGGAGTTACAGCCACCACTATTATCCACGGCACTATTCCCACGGTCATTATCGGCCTCATGGGTTCTATTACTACGCGCCGAAAAGCCATGGGCATTTGAAATTCAAGTTTAACGCCAATGTGCCCCATGTGGTTAAGCCTTACGGCAAACATCACGGATCGGTGAGCGGATTCTATTATTACTCGCACAAGCCGTATCACTGGTAATACCCATAGAACTTACCCGGGAAGCGGTGAGAAAATAACAAAGCAAATCATGCAGGCCTGGCCAACCCGAAATCGGAAGGTCAGGCCTGTTTTTTGCACGGACAGCCAATTAATTTTTAGGCTTCTCGGCCTTTTTGGCGCATTTGGCGCAGGGTTTGGCATCCTTTTCCTTGGAGGCTTTTTCAGCGGCCTTCTTGCAGCAGGCATCCTTTTCGCACTTGGCGCAGGTTTCGCCATTCTTGGCTTTGTCAGCGGCCTTGGCGCAGCATTCGCCAGCCATGGCCGACGAGACGGTCAGGGCTGCGGCCATCAAGGCGACAGTCAGATAACGGGTCAATTGTTTCATGGTTCTTTCTTTCCAATTTTGCACGCGACGGTGCGGGTTCATTTATCCAGAGGGCGGGACAGGCCTTTTTATTCCACAAAACTTTTGCGACCAGGCTTCTCACAAGGGAAATGCGGGAATAAGCCGCAGGGCCAGGCATCTTACAATTGAGGATCCGTCACGATGAAGATTTACAAGTTTGCACTTTTTTCCGGGTTGTTGGGAGCTTTGGTGTGGATGCTTGCCGCATGCCAGCAGGAAAATGAAACACACGCGGCTGCTACTGCGTCCATCTCACCCTGGCCCGCGCCGCAGTGGGAGTTGACCGATGTGGATGGGCAGCAGGTGCGATCGTCGGATTTCAAGGGCAAGGTGGTGATTTTGGATTTCTGGGCCACGTGGTGCCCGCCCTGCCGCGCGGAAATACCCGGCTTTATCGAGCTTCAAAACAAATATGGCAGCGAAGGATTGGTTGTTATCGGCGTATCGGTGGACCAAAAAGGCCCGTCGGTGGTCAAGCCGTTCATGGAAGCGACAGGCGTCAATTACCCAATGGTCATGGCCGACGAGAATATCGACCGCGCCTTTGGCGGGGTTCAATCCATTCCCACCACGTTCATCATAGACCGCGAGGGCCGCGTGGTTTCCAAGCATGTCGGCTTTGCCCCCAAGGAAACATTCGAGAAGGAAATCAAGCCGTTGCTTAACGCCAAACCCAAGGAGGGCGCATGAACCGCACAACAAACAAATCCAAGCCTGATGCAAAATCGGTTGAAGTGGATTTCGACTATGAATCGCCCTCGGCAGGTCAGGTTTATCTGACCGGTGACTTCAACAACTGGGACTTTCATAGCTTGCCGATGAAAAAAGACAAAGGCGGCTTGTGGCGCCTGACGTTGCGCCTGAAGCCCGGCGTGTATCAATACCGATTCATCGTGGATGGCGACTGGCAGAACGATCCGTTCGCCTGTGGCTATCATCCCAACGAATTTGGTTCCTCAAACTGCATTCTGGAAGTGCGGGTGGACTCGCAAAAACAGCGCGCCAGTCTGCGCCCATTGGCGCCGCTGACGTGAGTCACCATGAGCATCAACTGGTCACGAAAGGTTCCCATGAAAGTGTCTATTCCCACATTGGCATTGATTTGCGGCATGGTAGCGTGGCTGGCCTCGCGCACCGTTGATGGCGGTGTGGGAGCGGCCTCCAATCACAAGGGCTTTGATGTTTCCAACGCCATCGTGCCCGCCGACCAGATTGTGTCCGGCGGCCCGCCGCCCGACGGGATTCCCTCCATCGACAAGCCCAAGTTCATGAGCCAGCGCATGGTCAGTTACTTGCAGGAAAATGATGAGGTGCTGAGCGTCACCCTTGGCGGCGAGACTCGGGCCTATCCACTGCGCATCCTGGTCTGGCATGAGATCGTCAATGACCAGATCAAGGGCGTGCCCATTGCGGTGACTTACTGTCCATTGTGCGGCACGGCCATGGCGTTTAGCCGCGAGGTTGAGGGGCGCAAGTTGACCTTCGGCGTCTCGGGGCTGCTGTATCAGAGCGATGTTCTCATGTTCGACCGCGAAACCCGAAGTCTCTGGTCGCAACTGGGCACGCAAAGTGTGGCCGGAAAACTGGTGGGTGCGACCCTGGAATGGATTCCCACCGAGCAGATGACCTGGAAAAGCTGGCAGCAGAAATATCCCGGGAGCAAGGTGCTTTCCATCCTTACCGGCAGCGCCCGCAACTATTCCAGCCAGCCCTACGCGGACTATGAAACCAACCCGCAAGTCATGTTCCCCGTGCCGACGCACCGAACCGAATTGCCCGAAAAAGCGTGGGTGCTCGGAACCATCGTCAACGGCGAAGCCAAGGCGTATCCGCTGGCCCAGATGCCACCGCGAGAGGGCATCCGGGACGTTCTGGGCGACGTGGAAATCATCGTGGCCTATGACCCGGTGACCCGCCATGCCACCGTTCAGGAGGCTGAGACCGGCGAGCTCATCCCCTCGGTGAAGGTTTATTGGTTTGCCTGGCAGGCCTTTTATCCGCAAACGCGCCTGTGGGGATTTTAAGCGCCAATTTTTAGCAAGCGCCTCAAGGCTGAATCGCCCTGTAAAAGCCCGCCGCGCCCGTGGCGTTGACGCTCTCCATTTCGTGGAAGCCGGTCGCGCCAATGCTGGAACTGCCCACCGACTGCCAGTTGGTGCCGCCGAGATCGTCAATAAATTGAAGGGTAAAGAGAGTGTCAGGTTCGCCAATCACCCGCACCTTGAGCGCTTCATTTGCCTTGGAGATCGCCAGGGAAACCGGACCGGACGGCGCCGTCTGCACCAAATGGTGGTTAAACATCATCCCTTTGAGCAATCCTGCGCACTCATGCAATTTCTGGATGCATTCGGTGCCGAAATTGCTTTGAATCAACGAAAACCAAAAAATCTATGTTTTTAGAAGAGGCTGTCCAACTTGTCCAACAGTGCGCCAACCGAATGAACGCCCTTTATGGGCAGGAAGTCTTTGACGAGTGGGCGCTGGTGAGCTTTGAGAAAAATGAAGGGCGCATCCTCCGCTACCTCGGCCCGCGCAAGGAGGATTTCCGCAGGAACTTCTTCGCCGACGTCGCCGAACTCGCCCCCACCCTGTTCGCCCACCAGCATTCGGTCGGGGACTTTGAATTCGCCCGCAAGGGCAGCGGCACCAAGCTTGAGGCCTTTATTGTCGTTGGCGACCGCCTTTACCTCATCTGCAACAACACGGCCCTCTCGATGGACGACATTGCCGCCAACCCGGCCTGGCTCAATGCACAGGCGCCATTTGCGGAGCTGGCGGACAAATTCCGGTCAAGCCCGGTTGTGGCGTGACGCCTCAGACAGGCTCTCAAACCAATCCCAGGAAAAGAAAGACGCCGTATCCCAGCACCAGCAGGCCCCCAATCCACTGCGGCAGACGTCCCATCAAGGCAATGCACGCCATGTGCATGATTGCGGCACCGCCAAGTATCAGCATGGACATTTTGAAGAACACGGGCACCGCAATCGGGT
>CALJZV010000351.1 GCA_937983475.1 uncultured Verrucomicrobiales bacterium | reverse complement strand
ATGGCGTGGACCAGGGAATTCGCAGCGCCTGTGGCATGGTGGCGGCGGATCACGTCTGCAAATGTTTGGATGTGGACAGCGTCGAAGCGCATTACCGGTTTGGGGTTCCCGCAGCGTAGGTGGATCGAGTGCGGGTGGTTAAGGCGGAAATGATTGCCACCGTCGTTGCGGATGGCACTCTTGAGCGCCCATGACACCTGCATCCGTACGTGCTTATTTTGAGGCGGAACCAATCGCGCTGTTCATTGCTTTGTGCGCGATTGTGGCTGGGATTTACCGCCTGTCAGAAACCCGCGCCCTGGCGAAAGTCTTCAATATTCTGCCATCGGTTTTCTGGTTTTACTTTATTCCCATGCTCCTGGCCACCTTCGGGTTTTTTCCCGAAAAGTCGCCCACGTTCACCGTCATTCGGGATTATTTCCTGCCGACCAGTTTGTTTCTGTTGTTTATCTCGGTCAGCCTGCCGGAACTGCTGAAATTGGGGCGTCGCACTTTGATGATCATGCTGGCAGCGACCGGGGCGGTGATTCTTGGGTCGGTTGCGGGCGTGCTGGCTATCTTGCCGTTGTTTAAGTCCGGCACGTTGCCCGCCGAGCACCTGGAATCGCTGTGGAAGGGCGTCGCGGCGTTGAGCGGCAGTTGGACCGGCGGCAGCGCCAACATGGCCGCAGTCTGGGAAAGCCTCACGGGCGAAACCAAAACCGATGTCGAGCGCCAGATCTATTCGGCCATGATCGCTGTGGACGTGTGCGTGGCTTATCCGTGGATGGCGCTGCTGGTTGCGCTCGCGGGGCACCAGGTGAAAATCAACCGCTGGCTCAAGGCGGACACCCGCCGCATTGAGGAAGTCAACCAGCGCATCGCCGCTGTGTCCGAAGGCCAATCGCGTCCCATCGCAACGGCTAAGTTCCTTTACATGATTGCGCTGGCGCTGGTCACGGCGTTGGCCTGCAAATTCTTCGGAGCGGAACTGCAAAAAATCATCACGGCGGGAATTGAAAGTCCACTTTGGCGCAGCATATTCGGCGCATACAGCATCATGATAGTGCTGGTGACGCTGGTTGGGTTGGGCTGCTCGTTCACGCCGGTTTCACGTCTCGAAAGCTACGGCGCGTCCAAGGTGGGATACGCGCTGTTGTTCCTGGTTCTGGCCCGCATTGGCGCGGAGGGGAACTTGAACGTCATTCGCACCTTTCCGGCATATTTGATCATGGGCATCGTCTGGATGCTCGTTCATGGAGCGGTGTTGTTGGTTGTGGTCAAATTCTCCCGGACGCCGCTGTTTTTCGCCGTCACCGCCAGCCAGGCCAACGTGGGCGGAGCGGTGTCAGCCCCGGTCGTCGCCGCGGCGCACCAACCCAGTCTGGCAGTTGTTGGTTTGCTCATGGCCATTGTCGGCAATGTGGTCGGCACCTTTGCCGGGTTGTTTGCCGTCGCGCCGCTGGTTCATTGGTTGACACGCCTTTAGCGGGTTGCGCGGAAGGGGCTTAATTCCTGAAAAGTTGGCCCATCAGGTGCTTGTTGAGGGTGAACCGACTTTCAGGCAGTGGAAAACACCCGAATATCAAGTGGTTTTGGCGGAGGAGCCTGCTTCAAGAGCGCAGGCTGCCATTGGCGTTGCAAAGGTCAACTCCATACTCTTTTTGCCTCAGGGCCTGTCCTAAAAATGGCCAGATGGGCGTTGAGTGTCCTTTTCTGGTGGGCTGTTGCGCTTCCGGTTCAGGGGCAACGCAATCCAACCGACGGCGAGGTCTCCGCCTATTTGCACCATGGGTGGCAATTCGAGGACGGCCTTCCCCAAAATTCCGTGCAAGCCCTTTGGCAGACGACGGACGGATATCTTTGGGTGGGCACTCAAAATGGATTGGCTCGCTTCGATGGCGTTCGCTTCACGGTCTTTAATTCCCAGAACACCCCTGAGTTGAAGGTCGCCAATATCGGCACCCTGCGTGAAACCCGCGACGGCAGCCTTTGGATCGGCACCGAGGGCGGAGGGCTTCTTCGTTACAAGGAAGGCGCCTTTACCCGGTATACCGACGCGGACGGGTTGGCCGGAAACATCATTCGATGCCTTTATGAAGGGCGAGACGGCACGCTGTGGATTGGCAGCCGCGGCGAAGGGACTCCGTTTGCGTTGACGCGTTACCTGGATGGAAAGTTCTCCATCGTCGAGGAATTGAACGATTGCGAGAGCCACGCCGTGCGCGCCATTACCGAGGATGCGGACGGGAGGATTTTGATTGCCTCCAGCAAGCACCTCACGAGTGTTCATCAGGGCAAGTTCAACTTTGAAAATATTAAATCCGGATACAGGACCGTTTATGTAGCACAAAACGGGGAGGTTTGGTTCGGAGGCAATCAGGGGCTTTGGCGCGGGAGCGACCAGAAGTTGTTCACCAAAAAGGACGGACTTGCCGACAACATTGTCACGACCCTTTTTGAAGACAGCGAAGGCAATTTATGGATCGGTTCGTATGGGGGCCTGACGCGGATGACTGGCGGCAAGTTTGTCATAGAGCGTAACCGCGACGGCCTATCCTTCGACTTGGTCAACGCCATCATTGAGGATCACGAGCACAATATCTGGGTTGGCGCCAAGGACGGTTTGAACCGGCTGAGTGTTCGCGCATTTACCACTTACACCAAAACGCATGGGCTCGCCCATAACAATGTCGTGTGGGTGTTTGAGGACGGCGACGGCGCGGTTTGGATTGGAACGTGGGGGGGCGGCCTCAATAAATTTGATGACGGGAAATTCACGGCCTATGGCGCCAAGGAAAATCTGCCCTCGGAGTTGGTTTTGGGAATTCACAGGGGACGGGATGGAACATTTTGGGTTGGGACGGATTATGGCGCTGGCTTTTATCAGTTTGACGGAGAACAGTTCCACCGCTTTGGCCAAAACATGGGCTTTTCCGCAGTAACGGTCAGGGTGATTTTGGAGGACAGCGATCATAATCTTTGGGCGGGTTCGCATCTGGGCCTTGCGGTCTTCCGCAACCGTAAATTGTTTACCTACACCACCGAAAACGGGATTGCAGGCGACACGGTCAAAGTCCTGATGGAAGACCGGACAGGAGGTGTTTGGGTGGGAACCACCGAGGGCCTGTCCCTTTGGAAGGACAAAAAGTTTACCAATTTTGGCACAAACGAAGGACTTTCTAGTGTCAATATTGCTTCGCTGTACCAGGAGCAGGACGGGACTGTTTGGGTTGGCACCGTTGGCGGCGGCCTGAACCGGTTCAAGGATGGGCGCTTTGTTTCCTTCACGACACAGCAGGGCATGTTCAGCGATGATGTGTTCGAGTTGCTTGAGGACGAGGCGGGAAATTTTTGGATGAGTTGTCGTGTTGGAATCTCCCGTGTGCCGAAAAAAGATTTCAATGACTTCCTGTCAGGCAAGATCAAGCGGATTTCCTACACATCCTACGGAAAATATGACGGCATGGTCAGCATCGATTGTAACAACGTAGCCAAGCCCTCTGCATGGAAAGGATCTGACGGGCGATTGTGGTTTGCCACGGCAAAAGGGCTGTCCGTGGTGAATCCCAATTCCAAAATGACCATCAACGAGACGCCGCCGCAGGTCTATATCGAGCGAGTGACAGCCAACCGGAAAACCTTTTCACCTGCGGGAAATCTCCAGTTGGACGCGGGCATGCGTGACGTCGAGTTCCATTACACCGCCTTAAGTTTTCGAGCCCCCCAGAAGGTCCGCTTCAAATACAAGCTGGAGGGCGTGGACCGGGACTGGGTGGATGCCGAAGCACGCCGGACGGCCTTCTACAGCAACCTCCAGCCTGGCAATTACCGGTTTCGCGTGATTGCGTGCAACAACAACGGCATTTGGAATGATGACGGGGCCACGCTGGCATTTTCATTGGCCCCGCATTTTTACCAGACGGCGTGGTTTTATTTTCTGTGCATTCTCGGCACAACCGCCCTCGGCTCGGGAGCCTATCACCTGAGGATGCGCCATCTGAAACTTAAGGAAATGGAACTGGTCGCATTGGTGGACGAGCGAACCAAGGAATTGAAGTCCGAAGTGGCCGAGCGCAAAGCCGCCGAGGAGCGGCTCCGGGATTTGGCCGGAAGGCTGGAACGGAGCAACCGCGAACTGGAAAATTTCGCCTCTGTGGCGTCGCACGACCTTCAGGAGCCGTTGAGAAAAGTCAGCGTGTTTGGCGAGCGGCTCAAACTGAAATGCAACGACAGCCTCAGCGCCGATGGAAAGGATTATCTGGATCGCATGCTCAAGGCGGTGGTGCGCATGCAATCGCTGATCAACGATCTGCTTAGTTATTCCCGTGTCACCACCAAGTCCCAGCCCTTCGTTCCGGTCAGCCTCGGTAAAGTGACGGAGGAGGTTTTGTCCGATCTGGAGGGGCGAATCGAGCAGGTCGGCGGGGTGGTCGAGGTCGGCAACCTGCCCACCATTGATGCCGAGCCGCTGCACATGCGGCAATTGATGCAAAACCTCGTCGGCAATGCCTTGAAATTCCGGAAGCCCGATGTCAAACCCGTCGTGAAAATCCATGCCGAACCCTTCCGTGTACAATGCTCATCAACAAATGAACCGGTGGACATGGTGCGCCTGACGGTTAGCGATAACGGGATCGGGTTCGAGGACAAATACGTGGACCGGATTTTTCAATTGTTCCAAAGGCTGCATGGCCGGTCAGAATATGAAGGCACAGGCATGGGGCTGGCCATTACGCGAAAAATAGCCGAATACCACAGCGGGCACATCACGGCCAAAAGCGCGCCAGGGGAAGGTGCCACATTCATCGTGACGCTGCCTGTGAAACAGCGACGCAATGCCGCGCCGGTCAACGGGGATCCTGTTTCCAGACTTTAGGCAAGCCTGGGCAAACTTGCCGCCGCGACGGCCTGCCCGTGCCGCTTGTCATGCTCGTTGGGCACGTGAAAGACGATGCGCTGGGACAGTTCTGGGAATTCCACTCGCAGCACATCCCGGGCGCCGTCCAGAATCACATCGCCCCCTTGGCCGCTGGTGACCCGCCCCAAAATGAGCACATTTTTTAAATCGTAAAAATCCGCGTAATGCGCCACGCCGTACCCCAGGTAGATGCCGATGGTCTGGTAAATTTTCTTTGCTCTTTCGTCGCCGGCGGCCATCAGGCGCTGCACCTCTTTTAATTTTTCCGGAAGCGACAGGGTGGCATCCACCCGAATGCCCGCCGCGGGGATCAGTTTCCCGACGGCCTGCTGGGAAAAGTACTGCACGCCGCAGCCGTAATCGCCGCTCCATTCGTCCACCGCCGCGCCGGGATTGTAATCCACCGGCATGAAAGCCAGTTCATTGAGCCAACTGGTGATATTGCCCTCGGGCGTCACGTAGCCGCCGGCCTGGCTGGTGCCCATGGCGATACCCAGCACCGCGTTCTGCCCAAGCGACATGGAGCCGGCCAACGCGGTCACTTCGCCGTCATTGACAATTTCCAGCGGCACATTGTTCCACACCTTTTTAATTTCCAAATACAGATCCTTGACCCGTTTGATGAAAGCATCGGTCGGCACGCCCCGAAACAGCGAGGCAACCTTGACCCGGTTGTTGACATACACGCCCGCAGCGCTGCCTCCGATAGCGTCCACGCGTGGCAGATGAGCGGCGGCCTTGCGGAGCGAGTCCATAATTCCCTCGAAATGATACTGCGGGTCGGGCTGGTGATAGGGATCCCAGACCACTTCCTCGCTGAAAACCACCTTGCCCTCCATGACCGCCGCCGCCTTGCGGTCGCTGCCGCCGAGGTCGAAGCCGATCCGGCACCCATTCAAATGGCGGCCCAAAGGGGCGGAACTGGCGCGGGCTGGCGGCAATGATTCGGCGGAAATGACTTCAAAGGGGCGCTCGTAGATTTTGTCGCCCATAATGGCGGCGTCGAACCGGCCCGTCGGGGTTTCGCGAAAATGACGCTGCAACTGTTCGGCAATCGTTTTGGGGCCCTGAACATAAACGCGGTAACCGCCCCAGGCCCACAGAAGAAATTTCACGATGCGCTCAACGTAGGTGAAATTGCCCGCCGCCAGCGGATGGTCCGTGGCGAACACCGCCGTGGGATAATGGAAAACCGACCCGTCGGCCTGCTCGAGGGCGAGCCTCACGGGCACCGCGCGTTGCGAGTTTTCCGCCTGCCTGCGGAATTCGCGATTGGCCAGCACCGCGGGCCGGAACGCCGGGTCAAGCACCGGCACGATCTTTGGGGCAATTAACGGCAAACCATTGTTTACATTCATCGGGCGAAAAACCTGCAAATCGCCAGTGGTTTAGGCAAGCCGCAAAATGAACCATTTTTGCGGGATAAAATGAAGTGACAACCGGTGGGTCAGCCGCAATTCTAACCCCCGATGGAAACAGCAGAGTCCAAGTCCGGAACCGTCGGCGCCAAATCGGCGGAGGCGCAGCGCAGCCCGTGGTTTTGGGTGCCGTCGTTGTATTTTGCCCAAGGCATTCCGTTTGTCGCGGTCAATACCCTGTCGGTCATCCTCTACAAGAGGCTTGGCCTGAGCAACACCGAGATCGCCCTGTACACGAGCTGGTTTTATTTGCCGTGGGTCATCAAGCCGCTGTGGAGCCCGCTTGTGGAAATCTTCCGCACCAAGCGGTTTTGGATCGTGTTCATGCAGCTCATCGTGGGCGCGGGTTTGGCGGGAGTGGCGTTGACCATTCCGGCATCGAACTTCGTCAAATATACCCTGGCGTTCTTTTACCTGCTGGCGTTCAGTTCCGCCACGCACGATATCGCCGCGGACGGCTTCTACATGCTGGGGCTTTCCAAGCATTTGCAGGCGTGGTTTGTCGGCGTGCGCAGCACGTTTTTCCGCCTCGCGATGATCACCGGGCAGGGGCTCTTGGTCATGCTGGCTGGAACGCTGGAGGATAAAACCGGCCTGCCTCCGGTTGAAATTCCCATTTACGCCAAGGCAGACGGCTCAAAAGTGACCTCCATTGACCCTGCGAGTGTGAATCTGGAGCGGAGCGAAGGGGATCTGCGAATTCTGGCTCATCCCAAAACTTTGGAAATCCAGCCTGTCACTCGGGACAAGGCTGAGATTGGCGATCTGGTGGCCTCGGTGAAAAAGTGGAATCAGGAACACGGCTTTTACTCGGTTGAAAAGCCGGTGGAAACCAAGCCCTCCTGGTGGGAGCGCAACGTCTCCAAATGGTGGCGCGAAAACATTTCCCAACCGCTGGCCAACAGCCTTCGCAAAATGTTTCCCAAGGACACCGCGACACCCTCGGCCCATGCCGGGAACATCGGCGTGGTTTATTTCTACCTGAACAAGCCGGTGGAGCAGGGACAGTCCCTGGTGGTTAATTTTGGTCGCGAGGCCGATTTCGGCCTCAGCTTCAAGCCCAAGCAGGGTGGAAAAAGCCTCAAATTGCTTGAGGGCGAGCGCTTTGTCTTCAATGAAAAAAACTGGGACAAGCCATTTGCTGCCGTTGTGCAACTGGACCCGAAATTGACCGGTGAAATGGAGGCGGTGTATGTGGCCCGTTCCGGCAACATCCCACTGGCGTGGTCCATCACCTTTTTCATCCTTGCCGGATTGTTTGTCCTCTTTTGCGCTTACCATTATTTCGCCCTGCCCAAGCCAGCCTCAGACCATGCGACCCGGGGCGGCGCCGCCAATGCGCTGGCCGCGTTTTTTGAGACCTTGGCTTCCTTTTTCCGGAAGCCTGGCGCGCTTTTGGCAATTGCGTTCATCCTGTGCTACCGGTTTGCCGAGGCCCAACTCGTCAAGCTGGCCGGGCCATTTTTGCTGGATGCCCGTGAAGTGGGCGGGCTTGCGTTAACCACGGGCGCTGTCGGGTTTGTGTATGGAACAGTGGGAGTTCTCTCCCTGACTCTGGGAGGCATTCTCGGTGGGTTCGCCGCCGCCCGGAACGGCCTCAAATTCTGGCTGCCCGCCATGGTGTGCGCCATCAATCTCCCCAACTTGGTCTATGTATATCTGGCCATGGCCCAACCGGACGACTTTGTAATCATCAACACCTGTGTGGCCATCGAGCAGTTCGGTTACGGTTTTGGTTTTGCGGCCTTCCTGCTCTACATGATTTATTTTGCCGAAGGCGAGCACAAGACCGCGCACTACGCCATTTGCACGGGCTTCATGGCGCTGGGCATGATGATTCCGGGCATGTTCAGCGGCTGGTTGCAGGATATCATCGGGTATAAGAACTTTTTCGTATGGGTCATCATCGCCACGATTCCGAGTTTTCTCGTGGCGTTTTTGGTGAAGGTGGACCCGGAATTTGGAAAAAAATCCTCGGGTAAATGAAACTGCGCCCTGTTACAGCCGACGACAGCGAGGCGTTGCTGGCATTGTGGAACCGCAATGTCCGTTTTGATCCTTTGACGGCCTCGCTTCTGGCGGAAAAAATGTTTTTGGACCCTGACTATTCGCCTGAGCTGGCCTGGGTTGCGGAGGAGGACGGCCGCCCTGTTGGCTTCATTGTGGGCGTTCTCCGCCGGACTGGCCAATCGGCGACGGGCTACATCAAGCTCCTTGCCGTGGATGAGCCGTTTCGCAACAAGGGCATCGGCAGCGCGTTGTTGCGGCAAATTGAAACCACTTTATTTGAGAAGGGCGCCTCGGAAATCCGCCTGTTTGAATCGGGCCCCAATTATCTGACGCCCGGACTCGACCCGCGCTACACGTTCGCGTTGCTCTTTTTTGAAAAGCACGGTTACCAGCGTTTCAGCGAAACCTGGAACCTCGAGGTGGACCTGACCCGGCAGGCCTTCGCCACGGAGTCGGAGGAAGCGCTGCTGCTGGCGCAGGGAATTGAGATCCGCCGCGCCGAGGCCAAAGACCAAAATGCATTGATGGAGTTTTTGACGACTGAAAATTGGGCCGCATGGCATGGCGAGGCCGGACGCACGTTTTCCAATTCCCCGATCAGTCTGCATGTGGCTCTCTTGGAGGGCAACTTCATCGGGTTTGCCGGCTATGACGGCAATAATGTCGGAACCGGCTGGTTTGGCCCGATGGGCACGACTGTCGCCGCGCGCGGCAAGGGCGTGGGTGCCGTGCTGTTGCGCCGTTGCCTGAAGGACATCAAAAATCAGGGCAGGAAAACCGCCATCATTCCCTGGGTTGGGCCGATCAAGTTTTACGCCCGCCACGCCAGTGCCCAAGTAAGCCGGGTATTTTACCGGTTCAAAAAGGCGCGTCCCTGAGGATTCTCAATCCCGTTTATTTTCTTCACACATCAGCCACGCATGAAACTTCACGACGAATTAAAGGCCTACTTAGAACAGCAGCTTCCAGGCGAACTGGAGTTGCTGAAAAAGCTGGTGGCAATCAACAGCTTTACAACCAACAAACCCGGCGTCAACGAGCAGGGCCAGGTCACCGCGGCCGAATTTGAACAACTCGGGTTCAAGGCCGAATTTGTGGCCTCCGTTCGCCCGGATTTCGGGGAGCACCTGGTGCTGACCAAAAAGGGGCGGACCAGCAAGACCATCGGGCTGATTTCGCACCTGGACACGGTTTATCCCGCCGAGGAGGAGCAGCGGAACCACTTTTCCTGGCGGCCTGCCGGGGACCGAATTTACGGGCCCGGAACCGTGGACATCAAGGGCGGCACGGTCGTGCTGCACATGACGCTTTTGGGCATCATGAAGTTCGCGCCGGAAATTTTTGAGGAAATGAACTGGGTGGTCCTGCTCAACTCCTCCGAGGAAGTCATGTCCCATGACTTTGGCAAACTGTGCCTGGACCGTCTGGGGGAGAATTGTCTGGGGGCGCTGGTGTTCGAGGCCGGCGCTCGAAACGGTGACACCTACGCGTTCGTGACGGCGCGAAAAGGGCGGGCCGTGTTCCGGGTGACTGCGGAAGGACGCGGGGCGCATGCCGGTTCCCATCACGAGCGGGGCGCCAACGCCGTCGTGCAGCTGGCCGATGCCGTTCAGCGCATCGCTGCGCTGACCGACTACTCAAAGCAACTGACCTACAATGTCGGCATCATTTCCGGCGGCGCCGGGCTCAACCGGGTGCCGCACGAGGCGGTGGCCGAAGGGGAAATGCGCACCTTTGACATGAACACCTACCGGGAAGGCGTCCGGGCATTGATGGCGTTGAACAGCCTCTCCTCGGTCAAAAGCGCCGACGACGAGCATCCCTGCCGCATAAAAATTGAAATCACCCAGGAAAGTCCGCCCTGGCCGAAAAATGAAAAGACCGAGCGGCTGTTTCAGCTTTGGAGCGCTGCAAGCCGCGCCATGGGCCTGGCTGCCGTGCGGGAGGAGCGGGGCGGCATCAGCGACGGCAATTTTATTTGCCATAAAGTTCCCACCCTGGACGGACTGGGGCCCAACGGCGACAACGCCCATTGCTCGGAGCAGAGCCCCGACGGCACCAAGGAGCAGGAATATGTGGAAGTCAGCTCCATGATTCCCAAGGCGGCGATGAACGCTTTGGCCGTCATCGAGTTGGGGAAGTCTGGGGACCGAAAGTCAGAGGCTCGGTACCGCGTCTCCTGCGGGAAGGCATTTTGAACGGGTTTGCTCCCTGATCGAGACTGGCAACGGAGGGAGCGTTGAACTACGTTTTGATAAAATGAAACCCGAAGCCAGCATTGAAATTCTGGAATCAGGCTGCGAAACCGCCGCCTTTGCGGATCAATATAATTATTAGGCATTACCGCGACATGATTGCATTCGAGATTTTCGTGAACGGGGAGAAGCAACTGACCATAGGCGGCGAGGAGTATTCATCCCTCAATGCATTGGTTGGCCTCATCCGGTTGCCATTGCCAGAGCCCGAGGACGCTACCATCACGTTAGCCACGTCTGGCATTACCTCGGACCAAGTTCAGGTTGGGATGTGGCCGAGCTTGCTTTTATCGCTCGGAGACCGAGTTGAGATTCGCATTGTCGACGTTGAGTCTGTTGATGAGCCCGAGTTTGTGCAGACATTGGAGAAGGGAGACGAGAATGTTGATGCCTAACCAGAGCGGTGATCGTTCGGCTACTTTACGCATGTCAGCGATTCGAATACTCGTGGGTTTGCTTATAGCGGGATTGATTCTCGCGGGTGAGTTAGTTGCTTACTGGCATTTGGACTTCGACGCGAAGTGGATACCGATTGTGCTTTTTTCGGTCGTGGCGGTTGTTGGCGGCGTGTTGATGGAGATTCAGACGCGGAAGGCATTGCGCTCGTATTGGGAGCGCGCTTGCGCTGGCGTTCGTTGGCGTCGCCGGTTTCCAGACGCGTCAAAGGCGCAGATTCGTGAGTTTCTCGACCTGTTCATCGATGCATTTGGTTTTCGACGAGCGCGGCGATGTTGTTTTCGACCTGAGGACAGAGTCATGGATGTGTATTACGCAGTCTATCCGCCCGGGAGTGCTTTTGATGGCATGGAGTTGGAGACATTTTGCGAGTCGCTGCGAAAGCGATACGATATTGATTTTGCCGCATCGTGGCGCGAGGACATCACGTTCGGAGAGATTTATGAGAGGACACACCGAGTAGCCTAACCTCCAAGGCTAACTTTGATCGGAGCGGGCGGAGGCGGGATTGCAGTCCAGCGCTGTGGCAACTTGGTAAGGTTCGCGCCTTCGAAAACAGTGGCAGATGGCTTGGGAATCGCCCCGAACAATCATTGTAATTACAGGAGCGCGCCTGTGGTGAAGACCCAGGCGCAGCAACTTTTGATAAACTGTCAGGCGAATGATATATGGGATCGAAAGGAGACCGAACATTGCTGCGGCTGGTCTGCGACACATCCGCGCTCCAATCCCTGTTTGTCTCCACCTCACTTTGAATTGCACGCTGATGAGTGTCTCTTTTCTGTCTCACTCGTAGATTTCATACAATCTGCCATCGTGGACGAACTGGAGGTTCTGGCCCAAAGCCAGCCAGGGCGCGGCTGAGGGATGCTTTGCCGCGAAGGCAAAATACTCGCGTGAATTGAACTGGATGCGGATCGGTTTGGCTTCCGCCATCTTTTGAGCCTCCACGTCGATCCATTGTGTTCCGCTTTGAATGAAGTTTTTCCCGGCGACAAACAGCATCTGCTGCGCGGACTGCTCCAGTTTTTCATTGAACTCCGTGAACGCGCCGTGCAACTGGAATTTATTTTTCGCGCCCGGAGTAGCGGGTTTTGGCGAAATAAAACCGCGGGCCACTTCGTCGGCGCTGCGCCGGATGGAGGACTGCGGCGCGGTGGCCGATTTCAGGGCCTGTCCCTGGCGGGCGGCGGCAATGCCTGTGTCGCCGCTTTTATCCTGAGCCAGCGACTCGTAAACTACCTTGGCTTCCCAGCGCAACGCGGCCTGCTCCTCGATCGGTTGCAGCGTCCGGTAAGCCGTTGGCAGATTGCGGCGCTGCTCGTCCTCAAGGATCAAATAGGCGGTGTAGGGTGTCACGATGCCATATTTGCGCGCCAGTTCGGTGACCTCATCGCGCAGCTCGGCGCTTTCGCCGTGCAGCCGCATTTCATCCAGGAGAAACCCGACACGGCGGGTGGCCCAGAGCCGTGGGATGAAGTCGTTCTGGGCATCGGCGTTTGGGAAGTTTGCGTCAAATGAAAAGGTCTTGCTCCTGCCGTTGATGGCGCCCTCCAGGACCAGCTTGCCGTCTCCCTTGCCGGTGTAGCGCCCGGCCACCAAGAGTTGCTCTCCCTTGAACAAATCCGGCAGCGGCGAGGGATGAAATTTGGAGGCCCGAACGCCTTGAGGAAAATGAAGCTTTGGCGCAGCCAGCACCGGCTCCTTGATTTTGCTGAAGAAACTCGAGAGTTTCAGTTCAAGGTCTTCCTCGGGCAACACATACTGGCTGATGGCGCGGGTTTCCTCGGCAATCTTGTCCAGCAGGTGCGCATTGACGTCGGTTCCCACGCCAAAGCAAAAGACCCGCGTGTTGGCGTTCCGGTCGCCGCGAACATTGGCCAGGATGGTTTTCTCATCGGTCGGCCCGACGGTCGGCAATCCATCCGTGAGGAAAATAACGAAGAACGGCCGCTTGGAATCAGCGGGCCGCAGCGCCAGCGCCCGTTGCAGTGCGTCATTGATGGCCGTGCCCCCCAGCGCCTTGAGATTGCCGATGAACGCCTCGGCCTGTTGCCGGTGGGCGGCGGATGCGATGGCCAGGTTTTGGAAGAGTGGTTCGATGTCGGTGGCAAACCGGATGATCTCGAAACGATCGGTTTCATTGAGGTTTTCCACGCAGAACTGGAGCGCCTTTTTGGCCTGCTCGATTTTTTTGCCCGACATCGATCCGGAGGTGTCCATCACGAACACGACATCCTTGGCCAGCACGTCCCGCGGGTTGAGTTCGGTTGCGGGCGTGGCGAACAAGAGGAAATATCCATCCTCTCCCGAAGCGCGATGCGTCAGCAGGCTGAACCCCAGTTCGCCGCTCTCCTGGCTGAAGAGCAACTGAAAGTCGCGATCGGGCAGAATGTCATTTGCCTCGTAGGAAATTGTGGCGCGATGGGTGCCGTCCCGGGTGATGGCGACTTCATGGCTTGGAGAAAACAGGGTCTTGATCGGGCGCGAGGTTTTCAGGGCGATGTTCAGTTTTAATTTGCCCAAAGGCTGCGCGGAAAACTTCTGAAGGTTCAGGGGGACCACGCACGCGACTATGCCCGAATCGGCCTTGAGCACCTGCGAGTAGGTCAGTTTCACGCGGCGACTGGCGTGGGCCTCGATGGGAAAAACGCGCACCTTGTAAAGGCCACGCTCGCCATATTCCAGCAGGGCAGGGTCCTTCACGCGCCGCACGATGTCCTCGTAGATTTGGCGGGCCTTTTTGGCATGGAGCAGTTCGGCCTCGACCGGTTTGCCGTCAATTTCCAGAGTGAACTGGCTGATGTGGGCGTCCTTTGGCAGCGGGAAGAGAAAACTGCCCTCCAGACGCTGCGCATTGGGATTGTAGAACTCCTGCTCCGTGGTGGTGACGGCGATTTGGTCGGTGACCTCCACGTTCAACTGGCTGGAACGAATCTCCAGCGGCGTCCAGTGTCGCGGCGGGGGAACGGGCGTTGGGCGGGGAATGGGTCGCGGCAGCGGCGGCGGCCAGATGTTGTGATCGGGAATGAAGATTTGCGCTCGCAGCGGGGCAGGGGAACCGATGGTGAAATTAAACGCCAGGGCCAACATCAAAAGTATCCGTTTCATAACCCATTAGACGGGAAACGCCCCTGGATGCTCCCGGAAAGTTTCTGCGGATGTTTTTTATCCTTCTCGACAGGGAAAACTTTCCGTAGGTTCGCGGGCATTCATCATGCAAATGCAACTCAAAGCCAAACTCTCCTTTTTCATGTTCCTCCAGTACTTCATCTGGGGCGCATGGTACGTGAGCCTGGGAACCTATCTGTTCAACACCCTCAAATTTGGCGGCGAGGAAATTGGCGCAGCCTACGGCGCGTTCGCCATCGGCGCGATGATTTCGCCGTTCTTTGTCGGCCTGGTGGCCGACCGTTACTTTGCCTCCGAGAAGCTGCTGGCGGTCCTTGGCATTCTTGGAGGACTGGTGCTTTGCATTTTGCCGCAACTGACCGTGTTCAAGACGTTCTACCCGACGCTGATTCTCTACTGCGCCCTGTACGCGCCGACGCTGGCTTTGGGCAATTCGCTCTCCCTGCATCATCTGCGAGACGCCAAGACCGATTTTCCGAGAATCAAAATCTTCTCCGCCATCGGATGGATCGCCGGCGGCGTCACATTGAGTTTGCTCAAGGGCGAGCAGTCACCGATTCAATACTACCTTGCGGGAGGCGCCTCCATTCTGCTGGGCGTGTTTTCGCTGGCCCTGCCGCACACGCCGCCGAAGAAAGTGGGAGGGAACATCGCCATTGGCGAAATATTGGGTCTGGATGCATTGGCGCTATTGAAGAAACCCTCGTTCGCCATCTTCGTGGCCTGCATGTTTCTCATCTGCATCCCGCTCTATTTTTATTTCGTCATGATGTCCATTTATCTCACAGAGCTGCAATGGACCGGGCTTGCCGGAAAAATGACACTGGCCCAGGTGTCCGACGTGGTTTTCCTTTTCCTGCTGCCGTTGATGCTCAAGAGCCTGGGATACAAAAAGACCTTGATGATCGGAATCCTGGCCTGGGCGGCGCGGTATTTCCTTTTGGCCGGGAGCGTGGATGCGGCGGGCGTTGGGACGCTGATGATTTTTGCCGCCATCCTGCTGCATGGCGTTTGCTACGACTTTTTATTCATTGCCGGGCAACTGTATGTGGATGACGAGGCCAATGAGCGCATTCGCGGCGCCTGCCAGGGTTTTATTGCCTTCATCCTGTGGGGCGTGGGCGCGTTTGTCGGCACGATGCTTGCCGGGAAGGTTCTCGCGATAAACAAACTGGCGGATGCCGCGGGCCCGGTGGTTCACAACTGGAAAAACATCTGGCTGGCGCCGGCAATTGGCGCGGTGGCGGTGCTGGTGGTATTTGTGATTTTCTTCCGGGACCCGCCTAAGGCCACGGTGGCGAATGTGGTCGCCGGAAGAAAAGGGGAAAACCTGGAAGTGCCTTGACCGGGGATTAGTCCTCCACCGGCACCACCAGGTTGCCCATGATGTACTCCTTGCGGTCGGGCGTGTTCTTGCCCATGTAAAATCCCAGAATGTTGTGCGCGTCATGCTTGGGCGCGTATTCCACCTGGCTCAGGCGCATTTGCTTGCCGATGAACTGCTTGAATTCGCCCGGTGAAATTTCGCCCAACCCCTTGAAGCGCGTGATCTCCGGCTTTCCGCCCAATTTAGCCGAAGCCGCGTCCCGCTCGGCCTCCGAGTAACAGTAGATGGTCTCCTGTTTGTTGCGGACACGGAACAAGGGGGTTTCCAGCACATAGAGGTGCCCGTCGTGGACGAGCTGCTCGAAGAACCGGTAAAAGTAAGTGATCAGCAGATTGCGGATGTGCAGTCCGTCCACATCGGCGTCGGTGGCGAGAATGACCTTCTCGTAGCGCAATCCTTCGATGTTGTCCTCGATGTCCAGGCTGCGCATGAGGTTGTACATCTCGTCGTTCTTGTAAACGACATCGCGCTTGAGGTCCCAGACATTGAGCGGCTTGCCCTTCAGGACGAACACGGCCTGGTTATTCACGTCGCGGCAACTGGTGATGGAGCCCGCGGCAGACTGGCCTTCGCAGATGAACACCATGGTGCCATGGCCCTTGTCCCGCTTGCGGTCAAAATGGTTCTTGCAGTCCTTGAGCTGCGGCACGCGCAACGTGACGGCCTTGGCGCGCTCGCGGGCGAGTTTTTTGACCTCCTGCAACTCCTTGCGAAGCTGCTGGGTGTCCTGGACCTTCGCGATGATTTTCTCGGCGATATCCTTGTTGCGATTGAAAAAATGAAGCAGCTCCTCGCGGACGGTGTTGACCAGTTCAGTGCGAATTTCGGTGTTGCCCAGCTTGTTCTTGGTCTGCGACTCGAACATCGGGTCCTTGAGGCGGATGGCCACCGCGCCCACCATGCATTCACGGACGTCATCGCCGTCGAAGCGCCCCTTGGCGTACTCGTTGACCGCCTTGAGCAATCCTTCCCGGAAGGCGCTTAAATGCGTGCCGCCGTCTGAAGTGAACTGGCCGTTGACGAAGGAATAAAACGTCTCGCCGTAGCGGCTGTTGGTATGGGTGAAGCAAAACTCCAGCGTCTTGCTGGAATAATGCAGCGGCGCGTAAATAGGCTCGCTCTGGTCGGACTCGAGATCTTCGAGGACCAGGTCCATTAGCCCCCGGCGTGATTGAAACACCTTTCCATTGAACACCAGTTTCAGCCCGGTGTTAAGGTAGCTGTAATGGCGGAGCCTCCGCTCGATGAATTCAGAGCGGAATTCGGATTTCTTGAAAATCTCCGGATCGGGTTCAAACCGGATGAAGGTGCCGTTGGGCTCGCTGGTTTTGCCTGTGTTTTCCTTCTTGAGCCTGCCTTGCCGGAAGCCAGCCTCCACAAACTCGCCCTCGCGATGGCTGCGCACCACAAATTCCTTGGACAAGGCGTTGACCGCCTTGGTGCCGACGCCATTGAGGCCGACAGAAAATTGAAACACATCGTCATTGTACTTGGCGCCGGTGTTGATCTTGGAGACGCAGTCCACGACTTTGCCCAGAGGGATGCCTCGCCCGAAATCGCGCACGGAAACGGTGCTGCCGTCCACGGTGATCTGCACCTCCTTGCCGTGGCCCATGATGAATTCGTCAATGGCATTATCGATGACTTCTTTCAGCAAAATGTAACAGCCGTCATCATAGTGAGAGCCGTCCCCAATGCGCCCGATATACATGCCGGTGCGCAGCCGGATGTGCTCCAGGCTGGAGAGGGTTTTGATCTTGCTTTCGTCGTATTGGTGCTGTTTTGCGTCCGCCATATTTTATGGGCAGTGAATATTGGCCGGATTTGTTGGATTGCAAATCCGAAATATTTCCTCGTCGCAAGATTCTCCTGAAATCCCGAGGCATCAGGGAGAAACCTTTAAGACCAACAGGTTGATTTTTTCCAGATCAGGCACGTTGGTTAAGGCAACGATCAGCGTTGGTTGGCGAACCCGGTTTCGCTTTGCATGGATCGGCTATGAAAACGCGACTGTTGAACATTTGGGAAAAGCTTCGGTCCACTTTTTGGTTTCTTCCGGCATCGCTCACCTTGGGGGCGGTGGGGCTTTCGTTTGCGTTGGTTGCCCTGGATAATTATTTTTACAACAGGGGGATTCCCTTTGTGGGGGTAATTCAGCTTAACCAACCCGCCGGAGCCCGTTTGCTCTTGAGCACCGTCGCGGGCTCCATGATTACGGTGGCGGGCGTGGTATTCTCCATCACCATTGTCGCGCTTTCCTTGGCCGCTGGACAATACGGTCCGCGCTTGCTGCGGAATTTCATGCGGGACACCGGCAATCAATTTGTGCTGGGCACTTTCGTGGCGACGTTCGTGTATTGTTTGCTGGTTCTTCGGACAATTCGAGGAGAGATCACATCGGACCCGTTTATTCCCCATTTCTCGCTGACCTTTGGACTTGTGCTTGGGCTACTGAGCCTGGGGGTGTTGATCTATTTTTTCCACCATGTTTCCGAATCCCTCTTGGTTTCCAACCTGATCTCCGATGTGGGGAAGGATCTGGACCATGCAATTGAGCGGCTGTTTCCTGAAAAGGTAGGTTCAGGTGAAGGCGGGGTTCCCGAGGAAATCACATTGCCGGCCATGTGCGCCAACGAACCCTTGTTGATCCTTGCCAGGGAGACAGGCTTTGTTCAGGCAATTGATTCCGATGGCATCATTTCCAGCGCGATCGAACATGGCATTTTGATCCAGGTATGCTGCCGTCCCGGTGACTTTGTGGTGCAGGGGTTTGAGCTGGCCAAGTGCTGGCCGGCTGAATCGGTGGATGAGTCGTTTGCTGAGGAGTTGAGTGAAAGCGCCTTTATCATCGGCAATGTCCGGACCACTGAACAGGACGCGATGTTTCCCCTGAACCAACTTGTTGAAATAACATTGAAGGCGCTTTCTCCCGGCATCAATGACCCATTTACGGCCATCAGCGCCATTCGGAGGATTGGAGCGGGACTATGCGACCTGGCCGAACGTCAAATTCCTTCAGCCCTGCGTTACGATGATGAGGGACAATTGCGGGTTGTAGCCGAACCGGTGACTTTCGAGGAAATGGCCGAGGCAGCCTTTACCAACATACGGATGTATGCGTGCTCCAATCTGGGCGTGGTGCGAGCCCTGTTTGAATCGCTTTACAGCGTCGCCCAATGCTTGCGCCGCCACGATGATGCGGCCGCGCTGGTGCATCATGCATCCATGATTTGGCAGGAAAGCGAGCGCGGTCTGAGGCTGGAGCAGGACCGACAGGAAGTGGAGTATCTTCACAAACAGTTTGTCTCGATTCTTGAACGGCATTTTTCAGAATTGGAGCAACCGGAACCTGCCGTGCAACGCCTGCCTCCTGAACAAGTGCCGCCGTTCAGCTACCCTTGACCGAGCCCGTCATCCTGCTGGAGTCGCAAAAGAATTTTTTTGTGAGCGGAGGAAAAGGGCAGGCGAGTCAAACCGGCCATCGTCAGCCAGGTTCCATGGATGCTTACCGCTCCGGCGACATTCAACCGGGCATGAAACGCCTCCAGCGTGATCCGGTAACGCGTAATCGAGTGCTTGATGGTCGCAAAGGGCACCGCATCCTTGGGCAAAATGAAAGGACTCGCCCATGTTTGCCGGGCTGTTGCTGAAGACAGTTCGATGCTCGGGAATTCCCACAAGTGCGCATTGACGCCGCCGCCGGGCCGCTGGCAGACCAAATACCGTTGTTCCCGCCGAACGATAAAGGCCGCCATCCGCTTCACTGTGGCGGGCGCTCTTTTTTCCAAGCGGGGCAACAGTTCAACTCGGTTTTCGGATCGCGCAACGCAAAGGGCGCTGATGGGGCAACGGTCGCAACCCGGATTTCGCGGGGTGCAGACCAGCGCGCCCAGTTCCATCAACGACTGGTTGAAATGACTACAGCAATGCCTTGCGAGGTCATTTTTCAGGCCAGCCCTGCCAGCGAGTCCAACCAGTTCCCCAGCGAGATTCCACAGGCGTTCGTTGGTTTGTTTTTCCTCTGGGTTTTCACCGATGCCAAACGCACGGGTCAGCACGCGAATGACATTGCCGTCGAGAATGGCCGTGGATTGATTGAAGGCGATGCTGCAAATCGCGCCTGCGGTGTAACGGCCGATGCCAGGCAGTTCCAGGACGTCCTCGTATGCCGCGGGGAAAATCCCGTTATATTTTCTCACAACCTCCTGCGCTCCTTTTTGAAGATTGCGGACGCGGCTGTAATAACCAAGTCCCTCCCAGAGTTTGTGAATTTTTTCCAATGGCGCCTCCGCGAGAGATTGAATGCTGGGCAGTTCCCGCATCCAGCGTTCCCAGTAAGGAATCACGGTTTTGACCTGCGTTTGCTGAAGCATGATTTCCGAAACCCAGATGCTGTAAGGGTCTTGTGTTTTGCGCCACGGCAGGTCACGGGCGTTTTGGGCGAACCAATTCAACAGCGCCAAGACGAGGTCCAAAGTGTCCTGACTGGCGCGATGATTCCGGCGCTTACGGCTTGCGGATGGTGATTGGTTGCGGGCTTTTGGCATCGGGCGTCAATGGTTTTGTGACATTGCGCAGACTATGACAACGGCCTACGCTGAACTCAATCTGTGAAACCACTCTCGTCATTTTCCTGCAAATTAAATGAGGCGCAGGCCGCCGCGCTGAAATCCTGGCTCGATGAGAACCGGTTTGAGTTCCGCGAAGTGCCCTACGCGCAATTCGCCGGTGCCAAGGACAAGGTGAACGTGGTTTTCTACGACAGCGGCAAACTGGTGGTCCAGGGCAAGGGCACACAGGAATTCGTCGAGTTTGTTCTGGAGCCCCAGATTCTCCAGGAGGCGAAGATGGGCTACGAGGAGGTCTTGAATCCCGAGTTGCTGTTGCCGCGCATCGGCGTGGATGAAAGCGGCAAGGGCGATTTTTTTGGTCCGCTTTGCGTGGCGGGGGTCTATGTCAACGCGGAGGTCATTGCGGCCTGGAAAACCGCCGGCATCCGCGATTCCAAGAACATTTCCAGCGACAAAAAAATCGCCGACCTGGCCGAGGTAATCCGCACCACTCCCGGATGCGTGACCAGTGTCGTGCCGATAGGCAACGAAGCCTACAACCGCCTTTATGGAAAAATAAAAAGCGTCAATCGCCTTTTGGCATGGGGCCATGCGCGGGTCATTGAGAACCTGATGGGCCAGTTGCACCGGATGAACCCGCCGCCGGTCCGGGCGATCAGCGACCAGTTTGCCGCCGACAAAAACACCGTGGCCAAGGCCATCATGGCCCTGGGACGCGGCATTGAGTTGGTGCAACGCCACAAGGCCGAGGAGGACCTGGCTGTGGCCGCGGCGTCCATTCTTGCCCGCAGTGAGTTCGTGACACGATTGGCGGCGCTGGAGAAACAGTTCCGCATGAAGCTTCCCAAGGGCGCCTCCTCAGCCGTGGACGCGGCGGCCAAGGAGATTGTTGCCAAACATGGGGCAAGTGGTTTGGAGCGAGTGGCAAAAATGCATTTCCGCACGGCGTTGCGCGCGCAGGGACTCCCGGAGCCGCCCAGGGTGGAATGGCGAAAAAAGCAACCGCAGTCCTGAATAACGTAAACCGATCAGAATTCGTAATTGGCCGTGTGTGGATCGCCGGGCGCAGGCGGCCGATTAAGGACGGAATCCAGGGTCTGCGGGCTGCATTCAAAGGCTGTGCCGCCTCTTTCGCCGCGTCGGACGACGTTCTGGATGATTTGGTTTTGAGGATGACTGGCTCGGATGCCGATTTCGCCGTTGATTTCGATTTGATTTCCTTCGACCCGGTTTCGCTGGAGCACCAGATGAATGTTGGCGGTGTCCGCGCCAGAGGAGCCGTTGCCCATGCAATGGTTGTGAAGAATTCGCCCGTTGAATCCGGTGCGAATGCCGTCCCGTTTATTGCCCGTCACTTGACAGTTTTGAACCGTGCTGTGTCCAAAGACTGAGACGCCGTGGACGAGATTGGAGTGCGCGTGGCTGTTGGAAACGGTGCAGCCATTGCCGGCCTCAATGCCGTCGCGGCCATTGTGCGATGCTACACAATCCGTAACGCTTGAACTGTTCCCCGCCACTATGCCCGAGAAGCCGTTATGAACGGCGATGGTGTTGGAAACGGTACCAAAATGTGTGGCGAAGAGCCCGTTGAACAGGTTGCTGGACAGGAGGCAATTGGCCACAACACTGCCGTAGCCCACCGTCATTCCCTCGGCCCGGTTGCCAATGGATTCGCATTCCGTGACTACGGATCCCTGTAGGGCGCTGATGCCTATGCCACCGTTGTAGGCTGAGACACATTGGGAGATGCGGTTGCTCACGTTGACCGATAGTCCCAGTGCGTTGGATAGAATTGTCAGCCCCGAAAATTCGCTGGAACTCACAAACGAAGCCTCAACAGCGGCATGTCCCCAGTTTTCAATGCGGCCATTTCGCACGGTGATGTTCGTCAAGGATCCTCGCGTCATAATGCCGGCAGTGGAACGGGGCGCGCCGGACAGAGTTTTGCCGTTCAAGTCCAGATTCACGTTGCTGGCGGCAATGATGATGCCGCTGGCGTGCGGTGTGCCGGTAAGGTCGGATGCCAGGGCAAAGTCGCCCGGTTCGTCAATAGTGAAGGGAAGGGAGGTAATCCAATTTGTTCCTCTTGGCGAGGAGATGGATTCAAGAGGGGCACTGGATCGGGAGCAGCCTGAAAAAATGCCGGAAAACAGACAGGCAACAAGCCCCGCTGCCGCCCACCTGATGGGAAAATGTAATTGGCGCTTCATTCAGGCTTTTCGTTTTGGCTGGGAGTCTAGGAGGGACATGGCTGGCGCGAAATACTTTTTGCCAAGGGTTGGTTGAAATCTTCCACAGTGACACCGCCAATGTCTTTTCTTACCCTGAAACGCATGAACAACCAATCCATTGGTTTCACAAAAGAGGATCCATGGCGGATTTTCCGCATCATGGCCGAATTTGTGGATTCCTTTGAAACCATGTCCCATGTGGGGCCGGCCGTGACGATTTTCGGGTCGGCCCGCACCGCGCCTTCGGATCCCAATTATCAAACAGCCACAGCAATCGCCAAAGGCCTTGCCAAGCATGGGCTTGCGGTGATCACAGGGGGCGGGCCAGGCATCATGGAGGCGGCCAATCGGGGCGCTGCCGAGGCCAAGGGGAAGTCGGTCGGGCTCAACATCGAACTGCCCTTTGAGCAGAAGGGGAACAAATACGCCAACATCCCCATCGATTTTCATTATTTCTTCTGTCGCAAGGTTTGTTTCGTCAAATACAGCATGGGGTTTATTTACATGCCGGGCGGCTTTGGCACACTGGACGAGTTTTTTGAAGTGCTGACCCTGGTGCAAACCCATCGCATCCCGCGGTTTCCGCTGATTTTATTTGGAAGCAAATATTGGAACGGTCTTTTGGATTGGGCAAAAACCCTCGAAACCGGGGGCTACATCAGCCCGGGGGATTTGGAGTTGGTGACGCTTACAGACGACCCACAGCAGGCCATTGAGGTTATTCTGGACTACAAACGGCGCGTCGGCCCGCCGGATGCCTTCCCGAGGACGCTTGCTTAGGTGTTGTATTGCAAAGTCTTGCAAAAATTAAATTCTGGCCAGGCACGGATGGTTGATTTGCGGCCATTTCATGGCATTGGTGGAGCAGAGCAATGTACAAAGTAACCCGACTTGATAACGGACTGACGATCGCCACGGCCGAAATGCCCCAAATGGCGAGTGTGAGTGTCGGCATTTGGGTCGGTGTGGGCAGCCGGTATGAACCGGCGGAAATCAACGGCGTGTCGCACTTCATCGAGCACATGCTTTTCAAGGGAACGCGCCGACGGAATGCCCGGCAAATTTCCCAGGCCATCGAAGGCATTGGCGGATATCTCAACGCCTGGACCTCCGAGGAGAACACCTGCTTTTACTCCAAGGCGAGGCATGACTGCTTTGAGGAACTGCTCGATGTGCTTGCCGATATGTTCCTCAATTCCACATTTGATCCGCAGGAAATTGTAAAGGAACGCCACGTTATCAAGGAGGAGTTGGCCATGTATCGAGACCAACCCCCGATGTATGTGCAGGAACTGCTGAACGAGACACTCTGGCCGGATCAGCCTTTGGGCCGTTGCATCACTGGTTCTGAGGAGACGCTGGACGCCATTTCTCGGGAGCATCTGTTAGGGTACTTGAGGCGCAACTACAACGCCTCAAGCACTTTGGTTGCTGCCGCCGGAAAACTGAAGCACCGGACCGTGGTTCGCGCGGTTTCCCGGCACGTGCGGCGCCTTCGAAGGGGGGATAGGCCTAAGTGCCCTCCGGTCGTTCCCGGCCAGTCGGGGCCGCGGGTGAAACTGTACACCAAGCGCGCCGAGCAAACCCAATTGGCGTTGGGCATCCGCACCTGCTCGCGCCATGATCCGCGTCGTAATGCCCTGCGGTTGTTGAACACGGTGCTGGGTGAAAACATGAGTTCGCGCCTCTTCCAGACAGTGCGCGAGGAGCATGGCCTCGCTTATTCGATTTACAGCACGCCCAGTTTTTTTGAAGACACCGGCGATTTGGTGATCTCCGCCGGCCTGGACACCGACCGGCTCGAGAAGGTGCTCAACCTGGTGATGCGCGAGTTGCGCGACCTGGTGGATAGAGCCATCAACCGGAGCGAGCTGCGCCGGGCACGCGATTATGTCATTGGCCAGCTCGACATGAGTTTGGAAAGCAGCGAGCCGCAGATGATGTGGATTGGCGAAAATCTCCTGGGTTATGGAAAAATATACTCACCCGCTGAAATCAAGCGGCGGTTGTCCGCCGTCACAGCGGGCGAAATCCGCGCCGCTGCGCGGGATTTTTTCCGGCCTGATCGCTTGAACATGGCGCTGATCAGCCCGTTGAAGCGTGACCGGGGGCTGTCCAAACTTCTGGTTCTGTGACAACCGCATGCGCCCTCTCGTTGCCGAATTTTCATCCTTTGTTTCTCCTGAATCGCTCGTTTCCGCGCTCGAGGGTGAACGCGGCGTGGTATTGCTGCGCAGCGCGCTTTTTGAATCGTCCCGTGCTCGATATTCCTTTGTGGCCGCGCGGCCATTCCTGACGTTCCGGTCGTTTGGTTCCCGCTGCGAGCTTGTGTCCGAAACCGCCGGACCTATTCAATTCGGCAATCCTTGGCAGATTCTCAACAGCCTGATGGCGCGATATGAGATGCTTGAGGAAATTGACCTGCCGTTCCCCCTGGGCGGCTGCTTTGGCTGCTGGGGTTATGATTTAAAAAATTTTGTTGAGCCGCGATTGTCGCGCAGGGCGGTCAACGACCTGGAGTTGCCCGATTGCCACGTCGGCTTTTACGGCAGCCTTGTGGTCTTCGATCATCGCTTGAGCAAAATCTGGATCGTCTCCACCGGCCTTCAGGCGGATGGGTCGCGGGATGCGGACGACGCTCAAAGGCGGCTTGAATTCTGGGAAAGCCTCCTTGAAAAGTCAGCCGATTCTGCGCCGTCGATCGTTTCTGCAAACTGTGGCTCGGTGACCTCCACATTTTCCCAAAAGCAATTCCAGGACGCGGTGAAAACCGCCCAGCGTTACATTCGCTCGGGAGACATTTACCAGGTCAACCTGTCGCAACGGTTTGCCGCCGCGTGTCCATTGTCGGGCTGGGATTTTTTTCAGCGGCTTACAGCGGTGTCGCCCGCGCCGTATTCGGCTTTTGTGGATTGCGGCGATTTTCAGGTGGTTTCCTCCTCGCCGGAACTGTTCCTTCGCATCAGCGGCAACCATGTCCAGACGCGGCCGATCAAGGGAACGCGCCCCCGATCCTCTGACCCGGACCGCGACGCGCAGTTGACCTACGAGCTTCAGACCAGCGCCAAGGAAATGGCCGAGCTGGTGATGATCACCGACCTTCTGCGGAACGACCTCGGGCGAGTCTGTGAATATGGTTCGGTGAAGGTGCCCGATCTGGTGCGCCTGGAGCGTTATCCCCAGGTTCAACATCTGGTGTCCACCGTCGAAGGGCAACTGCGAACCGGCGTGTCGCATTTCGATGCGTTTGCCTCCTGTTTTCCCGGCGGCAGCATCACTGGCGCGCCCAAGATTCGCGCGATGGAGATCATTGACGAACTGGAGCCGGTGACGCGAGGCCCCTACACGGGGTCGATTGGTTACCTGGGGTTCAACCGCGAAAGCCAGGTGAACATCGCCATCCGCACGGCCATTCTCAAGGACAGCGCGGTTTATTTTCATGCGGGCGCGGGAATTGTGGCCGACTCGGACCCGCAAGCCGAATATGATGAGACCCTCGCCAAGGCTCGCGGATTCTTTTCCGCGCTGAACTTGACTGACGACGCGTCTTTGTCTTTTGCGGCGGATCGCTCGTTGTCCTCGAATTCAATTTCCTCATGATCGCGTTCATCAACGGACAATTTATTCCGCAGGAACAGGCCATGGTTTCGGTGCTGGACCGGGGTTTTTTGTATGGCGACGGCTTGTTTGAAACCCTCCGGGTTTACGGCGGAAAACTGTTCACGTGGCGGCGCCACTGGCAGCGACTGGAGCAAGGAGCGGCGTTTTTAAAAATCGCTCTGCCTTATAATGAAATAAAAGCGCGTTGTGTTGCTGAGGAATTGATTGCCAGAAACGGCATGCTGGACGCGGTGCTGCGGATTCATTTATCAAGGGGCAGGGGAGCGCGGGGTTACTCCACGCGTGGCGCCGATGCTCCTGCATTGGTCATGACGGTCCATCCGGCACCCGGGTTGGATCCGGACAATCCGTTGCGCTGGGGACTTCGGACCGCATCGCATCGGTTGCCCTGTGACAATCCGTTGGCAGCGCACAAAACCGCGAACAAGCTGGTTCAGATTCTGGCGCGAGATGAGGCCGAGGCGGCGGGGGCGGACGAGGCCTTGTTGCTTAACTCTCAGGGGCACGTCGCTGAAACAGCCAGTTGCAATCTCTTTTGGATTGAAGGCGACACCGTCTGCACGCCGCCGGAAACTGCGGGCATTCTTCCGGGCATTACCCGTGAAATCGTTTTGGAACTTTGCAAAAAATATAATCTCCCTCATGCCGAGAAAAACGCGCAGCCGGAGGCGCTTTTTCGGGCTACAGGCGTGTTTCTCACTGCCAGCACCCTTGAAATCATCGAGGCAGTAGAGCTGGACGGCGCGCCGTTGAACACGTCGCCTGTCACCCGGCAGTTGCTGGGTTGCTACCGGGAAAATATTGCCGGTGGAGAGGAATTATAGCCCGGGGACGAAGCCTCTTGGATCTCAGGCGGCTTGCAGGGAAGGGGCCGGCCTTGGGGCGCCGAAATCAGGGCGGCCATCGGGGTGCCAGTTGAACCGCTGCGCCTGAACGCGGCGATCGAGCCAGCCGTTGCTCTTGCTGGTTTTCGCATGAAATAAAATCCAGTCCTCGCTCTGGCACGGCGACTTCACGAAGGAACAGTGGCCGACGCCCCAGGCGTGTTCATTTTTCTCAAAGACCGGTCCGGTTTTTTTCCAGGAATCGCGGCTTAACAGGTTTGTGCCGGTCAGTTCCAGCATTCCCAGGCAGTAATGGAGCGTCCAGCTTGCGCTGGCGGAATAAACAATGAAGATGCGCCCGTCCTTGCGAAGGGTTTGCGGCCCCTCATTGATCGGCATTTCATAACGCTCCCATTCCTCGGTGGGCTCGGAAATCAGAACCCTTTCTGCGGAGACGGAGCAAGGATCGCTCATGGGGGCGATATAGAGATTTTGCTGGCCATCTTTCTTGCCCGGCCAACCGGACCAGACGAAGTAAAGGCCTCCGTCCTCCGCGATCAGAGGGGTGCCGTCAATGGCCCAACCTCCCGTTTCCAACTGGCCGCGAAGAATATATTTTCCTTGTGGGTCGGCGGTTTCCGATTCGAGAACCCACATGCGGTGGTTTTCGTTTTTCCCATTGTCAGCGGCGAAATAAATAAACCATTTTCCCGCGATGAAATGCAGCTCCGGTGCCCAGACGTTCTTGCTGTAGGGGCCGCGGCGGGGAGGCGTCCAGACACACACGCCCGGGTCCCTGCCGATATCCAGGAGGTTCCGGGTCTTGCGGACGTGGAGTGTGGAATTGTTCCGGCTTTCACAGAAATAGTAGAAGCCCTCATGGTAAAGCATCCAAGGATCCGCCGAAGGGGCGGGGATCACGAGATTGGACAGCAGATCGTTGCTGTCTTGCGCAGTCGGGAACGCAGGCAATAAGTCCATTTTCAGTTGGGTCAATTCTCTCCTTGATTGATCGGAAGCCGGAATGCCGGACCACCGAGTGCCCTGACAAGGTCAGGAACCAAGCGGTTCTGAAAGCTACTTGAATGCCAACTGGAAAGGGATGAACAATCAGGCTGGATTGTCCTCTTGAAGCGCCTGCCTAAGCAACTGTTGCTCGCGGGGGCCGAAGGAGAGTTTTAGTGCCTCCCGGCGGCCATCCGGGGACATTTTCTGCCATGATTTTCTCAGGGCGTTGATCATGGTTTCGTCAGAGGCCCGTGAGGCCAACTCCGCGAACTGGTGCTCCAGAAAGACAAGGCAAAGGGCATCCTCCAGAACCCGGCTTTCAGGATCGTGGGGGAAGTTTTTTTTTAGATTCAGGTCCTGCACCTTGCTTATCATTTCCTCTAAATAGCCTGTCTGCCGAAGGATTTCCCCGGACTTTTCCGCATGGAATTTTTTTAAGTCATTGCGCCATCGCAGGTAGCCCGCGCGGTTCATATCATAGCGTTTGCGGGGAATCATCCACCGGCAAATGTGCTGGCAGCGGGCGGCCAGCAGAAGGGCTTCGGAGGCATCAGGGCACAGTTTGCGCACCCAGTCATAAAGCCGCTGTGCATAGACCAGCTCACGGGGCCGAGGCACCCCTTCAACAAGCTCCTGGTTAGGGTCCTGGGCGTTCTCGGCATCGAACCTGCCGATGGCCTGTTCAAATTGCGAAGACGGGATGCTGGCGGACTGGTTCATTGTTGTTTCATGCTGGGCAATTATGGGACATTCCGCAACCGGTATTGCCGATCAAAGGTTGCGGCAAAAAATAATTGGCTTTGTTGCTTCTCAGGGCACACTCGCGCCCATGCAAATAACACTATGGCTGCGGCGTGGTTTTATTTTGCTGATGGCAGGGCTGTTATCAGGTTGCGGCAGCCCATCGGCAGGCACCATGAAAACCAGTCGCCAGGAACCCGTTCGACTCAGGCTGATGAGTTACAATATCCGCATCGGCGCCGGGGGGGGCGATTTGCGCAACAGCCCCCAACAAATCACTCTGGAAGCGGTGGCGCAGTTGATGGCTGCGGAGTCGTGCGACCTGATCGGTTTGCAGGAAGTGGACCGGTTCCGGCAACGCACATCCCTGGCCGACCAAGCCGCCTGGCTGGCGAACCGGTTAAATTTGCAGGGGGCTTTTCAGCCTGCATTTACCATTCGGGAGACGCCCGGGACCAATGGTGATTACGGCGTAGCGCTGCTGAGCCGATTCCCAATACGGTATTCTGAGCGGTTCCTGTTGTTTAAGCCTGATTATCGGCAGTCGCATCCCAAGTACCCTGACTACTACAGCGAACAGCGGATTCTGATGCACGCCGAAGTGACCATCGCGGGAAATCCGGTTCATTTATTCGTCACGCACCTGGGTTTGACGCCCGACCAGCGCGAGCAGCAGATTGATCAAATCATCGCCGTGATGGATCGCATTGAAGGGCCGAAGATTCTCATGGGCGATTTCAACGCCGAACCCGAGGAACCAGCGATGGTTCGCCTTTCGGAAAAATATACCGATGTGCTGACGGCCGCAGGCGTGCCGCATGAAGATCGCAAAAGTTATCCAGCGGGAACGGCTCCACGAGTCGCCATTGACTACATCTATGTCACCGAGGAATTCAAAGTTCGGAGCGCGAGAGTGATCCGGGATGCCTCGCTGGCTTCGGACCACAATCCTGTGATTGGCGAAGTGGAGTTTTGGCCGCGATTGTCGAAAAAATAAAAATCCCCGTCCGGAGAGAACGGGGATTTGCGAAGCTTAAGCTGCCGGTGAGTCGAAATTAATTTCTCAGGGCTTCAGAACCCTTGGCCGCCGCGGATTGGCGTGAGGGCGTTTTGCTGCACGCGGTTTCCTTTTGGCAAGCGGACTTGGCTTTTTCGCAGCCGGCGGCCTTGTCCTTGTCACAACTGGCCTTTTTGCCCGAAACAGGGCATTCAGCCTTGGCTTTGGCTTTGGCGGCTTTCTTCTTGTGCTTGTCGCAGGCTTCGGTGATGGCTGGGGTCATCAGGCCGGCGACGAGGGCGATACAGACGATCAGTTTCTTCATAGGGTTCAGATTTTAGTTCAGCGGCCTGAAAGTTCAAGTGAGGCCGCACAGTATTTCAGACGCCTTGGCCAGCGCTTCGTTCAATTTGGAGGCGTCTTTTCCGCCGCCGCGCGCATTGTCCGGCTTGCCGCCACCCTTGCCGCCCACGATTGGCGCGATCTGCTGGATGAGTTTGCCGGCCTGGATTTTGGCCGTGAATTCGGGCGAAACCGCCGCAATCAGCGCCACCGCGCCGCCAGTCGCGCCGCCCAACACGATCACGCCCTTGAACTGCGTCTTCAGCGCATCGGCAATGGCTTGAAGCGTGTCGCCGTCGGCGTCACCGAGGTTTTCGATAATGGCTGGTGTGGCGCTGATTGTTTTGGCGGCGCCGATTAATTCCTTTGCACGTCCGGCGGCCTGGCGTTGATTGGCCGCGCGCAATGCTTTTTCCAGTTCCTTTTGCTGCGCCAGCAGCGCCTCAATTTTCTTTTCCAGTTCGCCGACAGGGGAATTGACTTTCCCGGCCACGGCTTCGATGAGCTGAGCGTTCTCTTTTATTTTGTCATAAGCAACCAGCCCCGCGACCGCTTCGATGCGGCGCACGCCGGCGGCGATGGCGCTTTCACCGGTAATGCGGAACAGGCCGATTTCGCCGGTGTTGCGCACGTGGGTGCCGCCGCACAGTTCCATGGAATAGCCGTCCAGGCCGGTCGGCTTGCCACCGATCTGGACGACACGGACCCATTCGCCGTATTTCTCGCCAAAGAACTGCATGATGTCCTTGCGCTCCTTGATGTGCGCGTATTTGACCTCCGTCCACGACACTGGTGCGTTCTCGAGAATCCGCTCATTGACGAGCTTTTCGATCTCAGCCACCTGCTGTGGCGTGAGCGGGGCGCTGTTGAAGTCAAAGGTCAATTTGTCCGGGCCGACGAAGGAACCTTTCTGCGAGGCTTCCTTGCTGACGACCTCGTGCAACGCCCAGTGCAGCAAATGTGTCACCGTGTGATGGCGCTGAATCGCCTGGCGGCGCGGCTTGCCCACCGCAAGTGTCACAGTCATGCCGACGGCAGGGGCATCGCCGCCTTCAATAAAGTGGAGCCAGGTGTTGCCGCTTTTTTGGGTGTTGACCACGCGCCAGAGCTGGCTGCCGTGTTCCAGTTCGCCGGTGTCGCCGACCTGGCCGCCCATTTCAGCGTAGCAGGCGCTGGTGTCGAGAATGACAGCGTTTTTGGCCTTGAGCGACACGACTTCGAGCACCTTGGCATCGGTTTCCAGCGTGTCGAAGCCGACAAACCTGGTGGGCGTTGTGGTCTCGATTTGTGAGAGCGAAATGACTTCCTTTTTCTGCGCGGCGCGGGCGCGGGCACGCTGCTCCTCCATCAGCTTTTCGAAACCTTCCTTATCCACCGTCAGGCCGCGCTCCCGCGCCATCAATTCGGTGAGGTCGAGAGGGAAGCCGTAAGTGTCGTAGAGCTTGAAGGCGAGGTCTCCCGAAATAGCTTTAACAATGCCTCTGCCAGGAAGTTCAAGCATTACGAATACATCAACGTCATCACCTTCCTTTTCGAAATCTGAAATAGATCCACCTCCGGTGGCGTAACCGACGTCCCGCCTATACATGGAGGCTGTGACTGCGAATTCCATGGCCTCATTCAGCAATGCAATGCCTTTATCCAACGTCTTGTTAAACGCCTCCTCCTCCACGCGGATCACCTCCTGCACATGCTTCTTCTTGGCGCGGATTTCGGGGAAGACATCGCCCATCGTGTCGGCGAGCACGTCCACGAGCTTGTAGAAGAACGGTTCGTGGAACCCGAGCGTGCGGCCATAGCGCACCGCGCGCCGCAGAATGCGACGCAGGACGTAGTTGCGGTCGGTGTTGCCGGGTTGGATGCCGTCGGCAATGGCAAACGAAAGCGTGCGGATATGGTCGGCAATGACGCGGAACGCGACGTCGAGCTGGATTTGCTCATGCGAAACTGGAGCGTTGTTTTGGGGAGCGCGACCGTCCCGGTCGCCCAGCTGCGCGTCCCGCGCAGCAGCAGCATCGGGCGTCCACAACCACGGGTAATTCTCGGTTTGAGGAACGACGCCGGAATCCCACGGGTTGCGGCAGATGTAATGAAACTTTTCCTCAAGGTCAGCGTCACCGCGAAGCATCCGGTCAAATGACTCATTTTCCCAAATCTGACCGGTCGTTTTCTCCAGCTTGTTAATCTCATGCGCCGTGAACGACTTGATGGAGTGGAGCAGTTCGGGAAGCGGCCAAAAGACCGGCTTGCCGTCCTTGTCCTGCTCCTTGACCTGCGGCTCAAAAAGGAAATGAACGTGATCGGGCATCACGCAAGCCGCATATAGCTGATAACGGCGTTGGTTGTGGCCAAATAAAAGGCTCTTGAGGACTATGTCGCGCGCCTCAGGCGAAAGTTGCCGTCTGTCATGGGTTGAGAAACTGATCATGTATTTGGCCCAAGGCCGCTCGAAATGCGGAAGGCGTCGCTTGTAATATTTTGCTCCCTGCGCGGAAGGTTCCGTTGGCGGGACGCCAACGGGGGCGGGCGAGGACGCCCGCGCTCCCTTTTCGTTGAGTTCCGCTGGCGAGACGCCGACGGGTGCGACCGGGACGGTCGCGCTCCCCGAAACTTGCGGTAGCGTGCTGCCGTATTTCTTGCCGCTGAGTTTCTCGATGGCGTCGAAGATTGGGCGGAAGATGTCGGTCTCGTAGTTGGAAATCTTCGCGTTCTGAAAGTCGGTCAGGTTTTTGGTGCCCTGGATGATGCTGGTGACGCGCTCGAAGCCCATGCCGGTGTCCACATGCTTGGCGGGCAGGGGCGAGAACGAGCCGTCGGGGTTTGCGTTGAACTGGATGAAGACGAGGTTCCAAATCTCGTTGCCCGCGCCGCGGCCCTGGTGGCCGGGCGGCCCCTGGGTGTGCCGGCGGGGGGTGAGGTCCACGTGGAGTTCGGAGCATGGACCGCACGGGCCGGTCTCGCCCATCATCCAGAAGTTGTCCTTCTTGTTGCCGTTGACGATGTGAACGACGGGATCGAGCCCGACGGAGCGGAATTTCTCGGCCCAAAAGTTCCACGCCTCTTGGTCGAACTCGCTCGGGTCGTTCTTCGATTTGTCCGGGTTGTAAACAGTGGCATAGAGACGCTGCGGCGGGAATTTCCATTTCTCCACGACCAGTTCCCACGCCCAGTCGATGGCTTCCTTTTTGAAGTAATCGCCGAAGGACCAGTTGCCGAGCATCTCGAAGAACGTGTGGTGGTAGGTGTCGAGGCCGACGTCGTCGAGGTCATTGTGCTTGCCACCGGCGCGGATGCACTTCTGCGTGTCGGCGGCGCGCCCGGGCGTGTAGGGGCATTTGGTCTGGCCGAGAAAGATCGGCACGAACTGGTTCATGCCGGCGTTGGTGAACAGCAGATTCGGCGAATCGGGCATGAGGCTCGAAGACGGCACGATGGTGTGCTGCTTCGACTTGAAGAAGTCGAGGAACGATTGTCGGATTTCGGCGCTGGTCATGTGTTCAGGTTTTATAATTAGCCAAAAGTCAATGTGGCGCGTCCGGGAGTGAATGCAGCTTTGGGGAGCCAAAGTTGACCCCGAACCGGCGCCAACAGAGCGGGGAGAATAGGCAAAAAGGCTTTGGCAAAGCCAGTGGAGATTTTCAGACAGGCTCTCAGGAGATCATTCCACGCGGACGGTCACACTGGCGACTTGAAGATGCGCACCGGTGTTGGCAAACAATCTCACCTCGGAGGCGATGTTTTGGGTGGGTGTATATTGAATGCGAAAGCGTTTCCATTCAGGCGTCGTGCGAACCAGTTGTTCGCGATATTTCTGGGCGGGATCCACGAATTGAGCAATCGTCACCCCCAGGTCGGACTTGATCGGGCTGCGGACCCAACCTTCGATGACACATTTGTTGTAGCGCTGGCAGATGACCCTGGGACCGCGCAGCTCTGTCTGTCCCTTGTTTGGCCCATCCAACCGCAATTCGATGGCCGTCAAGCCCGGTTGGGGCACTTCCTCCACTTTGGAAAAATGGGCATCGAGGAGGGGGGTGGAATTATGCGGGATCCATCCCAAGGGGATCCAGCCGCGCACCACCGCGCCATTGTCTTTTGATTGATGCATTGTGAAGCCGGTGGGGCCAAAAGTGACGCCGGCCCTTGGGTCGAATTGAATGGCCCGTTCCATGACAGACCAGGACTCAGCCAGTCGATTGAAGCGTTGGAGCGTGAGGGCACGCAACCACAACACATCGGGGTTCGTTGGGGCGTAACGCTCGGCCAGTATGGAGAGGTATTCGGCTTCTTCCGTGGTAAGCGAAAGGCGGGCGGTTTTCGCCAGGGCCAAGGCGTGATCCGGCTGAAGATCAAGGGCAACTTTGAGGCTGGTAGGCGATCCTTCCGCAACTTGTTGATCAATGTAGTCAGACACGGGAATGGCGTTGAACGGCGTAAGATTTCTGGCGAGGCGGTCGGTGAGGAGCCAGCGGCCCCATTGCGTGTATTGGTCGCCGGGTGACGGCACGTTGAACGAGGCTTTCAAGGTTTCCAATTGAGACCAGGTATCGTGAATATATTCAGCGGCGCCAAAATCATCCAACTTGTAACGTGCAATGCCGGTGGTCAATTGGACGAGCCAGTCCGGGGCGGTGCCGCGCGGCGAGAAGAACCAGACACGCGCCTTTTGGTCGCTGGCCGCCGTGGCGATGGAAGTGCCATCGGGACTGAATACGGCTTGCTTGACGGAACCGTCGTGAATCAGCGGCTCTGCCACCGGCTTTCCGCTTCGGTCCCAGACCTGGACGGATTTGCCAGCGGCGGAAAGGAGGAATTCGCCGTTCGGGCTGAATTGGACGGAGCGAATGGTTTCGTTGTGCTTCATCGGTTCGGTGACCGCTTTGCCGGAGGGGGCTTCCCACAGGCGAAGGATTTTGTCCGACGCGGTGAGGATCCACTTGTTGTCCTGCCACGTTGATTTCGGAGAGAACACCACGCTGTTCACAGGGCCATCGTGGGGCAGGGGATCGGTGATCGGCCTGCCGGAAGCAGCATCCCATATACGCGCCGTCCTGTCCTCCGAGCCGGTCGCCAGCCAACGCCCATCGGGGCTTATCGCCACGCTGCGCACCTCAGCTCCATGTGAAACAGAGGCCAGCAACTTGCCGGTGTTGGCAGACCAGATTCGGCCCTTTCTGTCTGAGCAGGCAGTGACAATAAATTGCCCGTCGGCGTTGAACTGCGCGGCTTTGATTTCGCCCTCGTGTCTGAGGGGTTCGATGCTCATTGATCCTGTTGAAAGATCCCAAAGGCGGATACGGCGGTCGTCGGACGCTGTGAGAAGCCTGCGGCCATCCGGGCTGAATTGGACGCTTGTCACGACGCCTTGATGCTCCAGGGGTGGAGAGAACGCGGGCATGCCCGTGGACAACTCCCAAACCTGTGCGGTGAAATCATCCGAGCCGGTCGCCAAAAACCGGCCAGCCGGGCTGATGGCGATTGCGCCGATGGATTTTTTATGGCGAAGCGGTTCAATGGCTTTTCTGCCGGTTGCCACATCCCAGACTTTGGCGGTTCGGTCGGCGGAGAAGGAAATCAAATGGCGGCCATCCGGGGTGAAGGAAACGCCGTTAAGCGGTTGGTCATGCTCAAGGGCCAGGACGCCCGGTTTGCTGTTCACAATGCTCCAGATGCGCGCTGTCCCGTCAGCAGATGCGGTGGTCACCCGGCGCCCATCGGGACTGAAGTGCGCCTGCCGCCCCGGCGCGTTGGGCCGCGTCGGTGCGGCGATCATTTCGCCGCTAAAAGCATCCCAAACCCGGGCGGTGCCATCGGCGGAAGATGTGACAATCCACCGGGCATTTGGGCTGAAGACAGCGGTGTTGACGCCGCCCTCGTGCTTCATGGAAGCACCCACCTGTTGGCGACTTGAAACATCCCAGATTCGAGCTTTGGTATCGCTTGAAGCAGTCAATAAATGGCGGCCATCCGGGCTGAACTTGACCATGAAAACCCAATTGTCGTGCTTGAGCGGCTCGGCAACCAATTCCCCGGTGATCGCATTCCAAAGGCGGGCGGTGCGGTCGCCGGAGCCGGTCGCCACATAGCGCCCGTCCGGGCTGTAATCGGCAGAATAAACGCCACCATCCTGTGCCATGGCCATTCCAACAGAATGGTCCGCTGTGACGTCCCAGATTCGTGCCGTGTTGACTGATGTGGTCAGAACGGATTTTCCGACAGGGTTGAAAAGAATCACGCGGACAGGACCGTCGTGTTGCAATGGCGGCGTCACAGGACTTCCGGTTGCAGCGTCCCAGACGCGGGCGGACTTGTCCTGGGAAGCGGTGCCAATCCAATGGCCATCCCTGCTGAAGACGGCGTAAAGTATCCGGTCTTTGTGGGTAATGGGGGCACCGTTCCGGGTGCCTGTGGGAATGTTCCACAATTGTGCGGTGCCGTCGTCCGAAGCAGTCAGCAACAGTTTTCCATCCGGGCTGAATGTTGCGGAATTGATTTTTTGACCATGAACCATCGGAGAACACGCCAAATTACCGTTTCCGGAATCCAAGATTCTCACCGTTGAGCCAGCGACAGTTGCCAGCCATCGTCCATCCGGACTGTACAGCGCCAAGCTTACTTCGGATTCGTGGCGAATGGGCTCCATGGCGGGGAGCGGCCAGTTTCGTTGCGACAGAAGCGAGACGGCGCGGCTGACTACGGCGGGGTTGCCGGGATCGTAGCGCAAGGCTCGCGACAAATAGGCCATGGCGATGGCTTCGTTATTCTCGTCAATGAGCCTGCCGGCGGAGGTGAGATCTGAAACTGAGAGCGTGCGGCGCATTTCCAGTTCGGCCTTTTCAGCTGCAATGCGGGCCTCTTCCGCCGCTAACCGGGCCTGCTCCTCTCCGCGCCGGGCCTGCTCGGCCTGAACTCGGGCCAGTTCTTCCTTTTTCCGGGCCTGCTCAGCGACCACTTTGGCTTCACGTTCCGCCGCCGCAGCGGCTTCGGCTTGTTCGCGGGCGGCGCGCTCCTCTTCCTTGGCGCGGGCCTCGAGGTCCCTGGCTTCTTCGGCCGCGGCCCGTTCCAAATCCGCTCGAGCGCGGGCCTGTTCAGCGCGGACACGCTCGATTTCTGCAACATTTCTGGAGCGGATGGCTTCATTTCGCTGAAAGTAAAAGCCCACGCCCAGCACTGAAAAGATGAACAGCAGAATGAAGGCGGTGGCCAAAACGATTTTTAGCTGGCGTTCCTCGCGCTCATGGTCTCGCTGCCTCAGCGCGTCAAAGTCCACGCCAATGATTCCGGCCAGCAGTTTCAAAAGGGCATTGCGCTTGCCGTCCTTGCCCTTGCGCGCGTCGGCGGCGATGGGTTCGGTGGGGATTTCGGTGATGCGCTGCTCGTGGTCCACCCAATAACGAATGGCTTCGGGAAAGCACTCCTGCTGGCCCAGTTGAGGAAAGGAACTGGCGTTGGGCTCGCCATCCACGACCAAACACAGGACGCGGTCTTCACGCCCCCAGGATTTGAACATGCGGATTTCCTTGTCCACCCACTTGGAATGGACCGCGCGGGGTGAGCAGATGACGATGAGATAGCGCGACAGGCGGAGGGCTGACTCGATGTTGTCACCCAAGTTGGCCGAACCGGGTAGCTCGTCTCGGTCTCGAAAGACAGGAAAGACGCGGCGGGGAACAATACCTTCGCGACTGGGCTTGCCGATAAGGCGTTTGGGAATCTTATACGTTTCCAAGCCCTTGTGCAGCCATTCCGCCCAATTGTCATCGGAATGGCTGTAGCTGATGAATGCCCAGTATTTGAAATCTTCTTGTGAGGGATCCAAAGGCATTGGTCTGGTAGCTTGAATGCCAGTTTCATGCCTTAATGTCAAAGCTTACCAAGGGGGAGTTGGAATCGAAGCCAGGGGGATCGTTTATTACACCAATGGTATTCATGGTGGAGGCGCGGCAATGACCAGCCGGTAACACCTCGACTCATGAACAACGGGCTCGGGGTCCGTAAATCGGCCCACCCCGTCGCAGGCAGCCACGATGGTGCCGATGGCGTCCCAATCCAAAAGGTCCGGCGAGGCGTGGACATCATAAACGGCTCCGGGATCGCCCCGCACCACCAGGACAGCGGTTTGCTGATTGAAGATGGTGAGCGTTATTGAAAACTGGTTGGTGGGTGTCATTTGCGCCGGAGGCGGCTCTTCGGGGGATGGGTTTCCGGCGGGAGAGGGATTTACCGTGAGTGTGAATTCCGCACCGGCGGACAACAAACCGTCGCTTACAAAGAGGATGATCTGAGTGGTGCCGGTCTGGTTGGTGGCGGGGTGTATCGAGAGCGAGCGAGAAGATCCGGTGCCGGTGAAGGATATATTTTTGTGCGGAATGAGCTGAGGGTCGAAGGAATATACCGACAGCACCAGATGTTCTGGAGGTGTTTCCGCGTCGGAGACGGTCAGTCCGATGGGCGGCGTCGTGGTATTTTCGTCCACAACCTGGTCTTCGATCGCCGAAAGAGCAGGCGGGGTATTGGGAGCCGGATTGGGAGCAGCAACGCTCGGGAGGAGCACAAACACGTGGAATTGAGGGGCTGCGGAAATTGGGGCATTGGTGCCAACGGGCTTGCTGACGGGATGGCCTTTCAATGGCACCAGAATGGGAGCGCCGTTGTAAGTCCCCCTCAAAACGGGGCCCCCGAAATAATTCTGCGCAGACCGAATTTCAAAGCGCTCCCCCGGCGGCAGGAATTCGCCTGGGTCTATAGAAATAGCCGCTGAGTTTTCCCAGTTGAATACTATGATGTGCGCGCGCCCCGGTTCGTATTTGTTTGTTCGGATGATGACGTGATTGGTTTGTGGCGCATTGGTCAGGTAGAGGTTGTCAGGATACTCATTTCGGTCCAGGAAGAGGGTGCCACTGAGAAAGACGTTGCTGGCAAGAAACAGGTTCTCGTTGTTTTGGGAAAAAAAGACGCTGGTTTGAAAATAGTTTTCAATGAGCCGGGCATCCGTCGTCCCGCCGATATATCCAATCACCGAATCCGAATCACTGCCCTCGGTGTCAAAGACGATGTTTTGCTTCAACAACGCATTCCTGGCCTGACCGGTGGCTGGGCCAATCAGCAGGTTGCCCTGATGTCCGCGCGCCAGAATCCCATTCAAGAACATCACGTTTCCCTCCAGATGAAGATTGTCCACCAGGAATTCGTTTGCCGTTGCCTGTATGCCAAGTGCGTAGTTGCCGTAGAAAATATTGTCCTCAATTCGCGCCGAACTCGGGTCCGCATTCTGAATATATATTCCATGCCCGTGCCCCCGATCACATCCCTGCCACCCGTTGTAATAGGAAATTGTCCCATAAATTTCCGGGTTTTCGGCCAGGGCGCTGATGCCGATGCCTCCGCCAATGCTGTCATGGATGACCAGGTTGATGAGTTTGACGTTGGGCGCCCGCAGGTCAAATCCGCTGACGGCAAGGTCATTGGTTTTGCCGTTTTGGATTGACCAAAACGCGGTCGGAAAAGGGCCGCTTTCGCCAGTCAGACGGTTGGAGTGCGAGTTCATGATTTCGAATCCCCAGTAGTTCACCCAGCCGCCATTGATTTGCATAATGTTGCCATCAATCGTGGCCCGTTCGCCTGGATATTGACGCACCGTAATCGGTTGCCCCGGGGCACCCTGCAAGTCGCTCTCAAATTTGGTGACCTGCCCATTTTTACGATAGACACCTCCGCGCAACCAGATCACATCACCGGGCATGAGCACAGGGGGATGATCCAAGGCAGTTTCCAGGTCCCATGGACGCCTCAAGCTGCCGTTGCCGGTGGGGGATCCCGCAGGAGAAACATAAAACTCCGCAGCCATTAAGTGGGTTGATTCGCATGAAATCATCACAATCCCCGCAATAAAACATAATTGAATGGCTTGTATGAAGGCCGGGGTTTTCTTTGGAAGTTTTCGTGTTGCCGGTAGTTTAAATTTGCCGGAAGTCATCATATTTATGCGGACCGTGTCCAAGGCAAACCCCGGTTCACTTTGTCTCTCTTGCCAATTCATTCCATTGCCCGTGGGGATTTCCCGGCCAATTTACGAAACCCAAGAGCAATCCAAGTTAACGCTGAAGGGCCAGGGTTCAATGCGATTGAAACCTTGCTGACAAGTGCGAATTCACCCGGCCAAAGTCTGCGGAAAACCCACCATCACAGCCGATGGTTTCTCCAGATGGCCACCTTGTTTTTCGACGAGTGTTGCATTGCGGGAAAATACACGCCTCGCGGGAAATTTTTTGGAATTGAAACTTGTCTAATAACGAACAACGACGCTTATATTTTCTTTGCATGTCGGATTTCTTTCAAACAGGAGCCATTGCCACGCTCCACCGGCTCGGGCGGATGCATTTGGCGCGAATGGAAAGCGAACTGATGGATTTCTCCGAGGAGACACCCATAGCGCTGGTTCTCCCGTGCCATGCCCGCGAACTGGGCACCAAGGCCCTGCGTGGCATCATCCGCCAATTGCGTGGCGTGCGTTACCTTAAGCAGATCATCGTCGGCGTGGACCACGCCAGTCCTCGTGAATGGAAGCGGGCCAAAAAAATCTTCTCCCAATTGCCCCAGGGACCTGAGCTGCTCTGGCTCAACAGTCCGAACATGACACGGCTTTACAAGAAGCTCGACGACGCGGACTTGACTGTGGGAACCCCCGGCAAAGGCCGCAATGTTTGGACCTGCTTTGGCTACGTACTGG
>CALJZV010000350.1 GCA_937983475.1 uncultured Verrucomicrobiales bacterium | reverse complement strand
TGGTAAGCGGAACCCGGAAATGCTCGGCGGTGAGCACATTGCCAAAGCCGACGATGGAGAGTTGCTGCGGGATGCGGATGCCCTGGTTCAAAAACACGTTGGCTGCGCCGATGGCCACCATATCGTTGAAGGTTTGCACCGCGGTGGCATCGGGCATTTCATTGAGCATTTGCAGCGCGGCTTTTTCTCCTTCCTCAATGGTGGTGCCGGCGTGGAACACAAGCTTGTCCTCCGGCTCGATCTTGGCCTCGCGCAAGGCGCGGCGATAGCCCTCGAAACGCTCTTGGGCAAAGGGCGAAACAATCGGCCCGGCAAAGTAGGCGATGCGGCGGTGCCCCAGTTCGAGCAGGTGGCGTGTGGCGTTGTAGCTGCCCTGGATGTCGTCGGTTTCGACATTGACGAACTGGGTGCAGAATGTGGCTTGGTGCCCGAGGATCACCACGGGTGTGCCGCGGCGTTTTAATTCCTCATAAATCGGGGCGGACGGCGCCATGCGATACACCGGCGAAATAAACAGGCCATCCACGCGCCGCGACAGGAGACGGCGGACCTGGGTTTCCTCGCGTTCGGGGAGGTTGCGCGTGTGGGCGATGATTAATTCATAGCCCAGTTCGTAGCATTGTTCCTCCAGCGCAAGAATCATGCGCGCAAAGACCGGGTTGGTGATGGAGGAGATGAGCAGTCCCAGCAGGCGGCTGGTCTTGTTGCGCAATCCTTGAGCCATGGTGTCGGGCACATAGCCCAGTTGCTGGGCCAGTTGCTTGATGCGCGCTTTGGTGGCCGCTGAAATGTCCGATTCGTCCCGCAGGGCCTTGGAAACGGTCATTACCGAAACGCCTGCGTGGGCGGCAATGTCTTTAAGTCGTACCATCGATGGCATGGGATTGATTACACGTTGGAGCCGCTCCAGTGCAGTTTGCGCCGGACGGTTTCAAAAAAGGATGAGCCGTCCAGTTGCAACAGTTGAATTGAGGCGCGGCTGCGACGAATGAAAATTTCATCTCCTGCCGCCAGGTCCACCTGGAACTGGCCATCGGCGGAAATGGTGGTATGCACTTTTTCGCTGAGGATTTTGACACCAATGACCGAACTCAGGCCAACAATGACAGAGCGGTTTGAGAGTGTGTGCGGACAAATGGGGGTGATGGCAAACACGTCGGCGTCCGGGCTGACAATCGCGCCGCCCGCAGACAGAGAATAGGCCGTGGAACCAGTGGGTGAACTGACAATCAACCCATCGCATCGGTAGCGTGTCAGAGGCTGTGAATTGACTGTGACATCCAGCTCAATCAACCGGGAAACCGCGCCGCGACTGATGACAATGTCGTTAAGGGCCAGTTGACGGAATTCCTTTCCCTGAAGCGTGCCGAAGGCCTCGATGAGAGGACGTGTTTCAATTGCGTAATCGCCCTGCCAGATTTTCTCGAAAGCAGAGGAAAGTTGAATGGAGGGGACGGCGGTCAAAAATCCGAGCCGTCCCGCGTTGATGCCGAAGACCGGGGTGCGGGTGCCATTAAGTTCGCGGACTACGCGCAGGATGGTTCCATCACCGCCGCACACCACCAGCAGGTCCACTGCGCGCTGCAATGCCGCCATGCCAGGGGTTGTGCGGCAGGAAATCGCCGAAAAGGTGGCGGTGGCCTGGTCGCACCAGACCTCGCGCTGTGCGGCGGTGGACAAGGCCGCCACCCGCCGGACGACATTGCGGCTGGCGGGCTTTTCCGTGTTGGCGATGATGCCAATGCGGCGGATGTGTTCAGGCGCCTTTTTCAAGCAGGGTCAAAAATTCTTTGTTGCCGGCCGGCCCCAACAGCGGCGATTCAGTCAGGCCGAGCCAACAAAGCGGGGTTTCAATTTCCACAAACATTCTCAGTTCGTTGAGGACACGCTCATGCACGGCGGCGTCGGTGATGACGCCCGCGCCCTTGTCCGCCTCGGCTTTGCCAGCTTCGAACTGGGGCTTGATCAGTGCGACGATTTTACCGCCGGGACGAAGCAATGCAACGGCGGCGGGGAGAATTTTTCGCAACGAGATGAATGAGCAGTCTATGACGATAAGTGCCACCGGCTCAAAGGGCGGTGGAAACTGTGCAGAGGTGAGGGTGCGGGCGTTGGTTTTTTCCATCACGACCACTCGCGCATCCTGACGCAGTTTCCAGGCAAGCTGGCCGCGTCCGACGTCCACGGCGTACACCCTGGCCGCGCCACGCTGCAGGAGGCAATCGGTAAACCCGCCGGTGGAGGCGCCGAGGTCGATCGCCGTGAGGCCGGTCACATCGAGGCCAAAATGTTCCAAGGCGTGCTCCAGTTTGTGGCCGCCACGGCTGACGAATTTTTCCGGGGTATCCAGCGTGAGTATAGCGTCCTGTTGGACCGAGTCGCCAGGCTTGCGGGCGGGTTGGTTGTTGACACGAACCTGGCCTGCCAAAATGGCGCGCTTGGCTTTCTCGCGGCTGTCGCACAAACCGCGGTCCACTAGGGCCTGGTCAAGTCGCAACATGAATCAGTGGGCCGAAGTGCTCTGCCGGGTCTAATGCTGCGCCGATTGAGGCGGTTAGGTTCCCTGCTGGGCAACGCGCCGGATCGTTTCGCGAAAGACCTGGAGGAACACGTCGTTGTCGCTGACAACCTTTTGGATGAGTTGAGGCAGCAGGTTTAATTCGGAATAATTGATGACAGCATGAACGCTTTTCTGAAAAGCCTGCATGGCGTTGAGCGTTTCAAAATTTTCTCCCAAAAGGATGATCGTGGCATGGCGCCTCTGGTTCATCCCCATGTTTTGAAGGGTTTGAAGGGTGGGATTGGCGCTAGTGTCTCCGCCAAAACTTTCATCCAGCATGAGCACTTGGTATTGAATTTCACCAAACCGGGTCGAAAACTCCTCGTGCGACTCGATGTGATGTACTTTGTAGCCCAGTTCGGTGAGCGTGTCCCGGGCGTAGCCGAGCAGTTCGACATTGTTGATGGCAACAAGAGCGGGACGGTCTGTTGCGCTGATAAAATCAAAATCCGTCGTCATAATGTTATCGGAGCTTGAGTTTGCCCGGCACCGGCGGCGGCCCTGAAACCGAGGTGTCGAAAGTGTGTTTCATTTTCAGATCCGTGCTTGTGGTGGATTCGCCGCGGGCTTTTTTGACGTAGTCAATCTTGCGAGTCACCACGCCGCGCTTGCTGCAATGTTGCAAAGCCACGTCCTCGCTGATGAGGCCTGCCTCGTAGGCTTCCACGGCCGCATGGTCAAACGTGCGCCAGCCAAAAGGATAGCTGGCTTCGATGATTTCGTAGAAGCTCTTGCCCTCGCTTTCGCCCTGCACGATGGTTTCCTTGGTGCGAATGTTGTTGCCCATGATTTCCAGCAGCACTTGCCGTCCTCCGCCGAGTTTGGGCACCAATCGCTGGCTGATGACCCATTTGAGGGTGTCGGCGAGGCGGACGCGGACCTGCTCCTGCTCCTCGGGTTCGAACATGCCCAAAATGCGGTTGATGGTCTGGCCAGCGTCAATGGTGTGGAGCGTGCTCAAGACCAAATGGCCCGTTTCGGCGGCACTCAGGGCGATTTCCACCGTTTCGCGGTCGCGCATTTCGCCGACGAGAATGATTTTGGGCGCCTGACGCAACGCGGCGCGCAGCCCGCTGGCGAAGGTGTTGAAGTCTGTTCCCAGTTCGCGCTGGTTGAAGGTCGCTTTTTTTTGCGGGTGAATGAATTCCACCGGGTCTTCCAAGGTGATGACGTGGATGGACCGGGACTCATTGATTTCGTTGAGCACGCCGGCCAAGGTGGTGGATTTGCCGGACCCGGTGGCGCCGGTGACAAGGATTAGACCGGTTTTTTCCTTGGAGACTTCGTTGAAAATGGGCGGCATTTCCAGGTCGGCCAGCGTCGGGATAATGGTGTTGAGTTTTCGCAACACAACCGAAAAATTGCCGCGTTGAGAAAAGACATTTACGCGGAACCGGGCCACGCCATCCAAAGAATAGGAGGAATCACAGGAGCCATGGCGCACCAGGTCCTCGGTGAGGCGATAGTTGCTGGCGATCAGGTTCAGGGCCACCATTTCAGTCTGATAAGGCGTCAGTTTTTCAATCGGAGGCGTGCAGGGAATGGTGACCAGTTCGCCCCAGTGTTCGACCTGGAGCGGTTTATCCACGGTGAAGTTCAGGTCGGAGATGTCCTTCTTGACCTCGTCGCTGACATCCGGCCCCTCCAACATGGTTTTTAAAATGTAATCAAGTTCGTTGCGCCTCATGGTTTGACTTTGGGTTGAATCGCGCCGCGTGTTCCGGCGAAAAACGGTTTGGGCTTACATATCGTCATCTTCGGGCGGATGGGCCAAAAACGGACGAAATTTTTTCTTGTCCAGGCACTTGTCATACGCTTCCTCGGGGGAAATGCGCTTCATGCGCAAGTGTTCCATGATGGAGTCGTCCAAGGGAATGTTGCCCAGCTTTTTGCCGACCTGAATCATGCCCGGAATCTGGTGGGTTTTGCCTTCGCGCACCAGGTTGGCGACGGCGGTGGTGAACACCAGAATCTCCAGCGCGGCCACGCGGCCCTTCTTGTCAATGCGCTTGAACAAATTCTGCGCGACAATGCCCTTGAGCGCCTCGGAGAGAGTGGTCCGGATTTTGTTCTGCTGGTCGGCAGGAAAGACGTCAATGATGCGGTCCACAGTCTTGGCGGCGCTTTGCGTATGCAACGTGCCGAAAACCAAGTGGCCGGTGCTGGCGGCTGTAAGCGCCAGCTCAATTGTTTCCAGATCGCGCATCTCGCCGACCAGGATGATGTCCGGGTCTTCGCGCAACGACGCCTTCAAGGCGGCGGCAAAGGTCTTGGTGTGGATGCCAACCTCGCGGTGGTTGACCAGGCAGTTCTTGCTCTCATGGACGAATTCGATGGGGTCCTCGACCGTGATGATGTGGTCTTTGCGGTTCTTGTTGGCGTAATCCACCATGGCCGCCAAGGTGGTGGACTTGCCCGAACCGGTCGGCCCGGTGACTACAACCAAGCCGCGGTGAAGCATGCAGAACTTCTTGAGCACCGCCGGCATGGGGGCGTCAAATTTTTCAAAATCGTCAAACGACAGCACCTTTGAGGGAATCTGCCGGAACACCGACGCGATGCCGTACTTTTGCTGGAAAAAATTGGCGCGGAACCGGGCAAGGCCCGGAATCTCGTAGCCGAAGTCGACGTCGCCGGTTTCTTCGAACTGTTTGATTTTGTATTCAGGCGTGATTTCGTAGAGCATCCCCTTCAAATGGTCGTTTTCCAGGGGTGGATAATCCACGCGTTGCAGTTCGCCGTTAATGCGGAGAATCGGGGGATTGCCCGACGACATGTGAAGGTCCGAGGCCTTTTGCTCGAACATCAGATTGAAAAACGCGTCAATTTTCGCCATATGCCTTGAAGAAAACTGCCTGATTAGTATCGGAAAAAATAGTTTCCCGCAAGCCAATGGATGATTTGAGCAAAATTATTTCTCGGGAAGTAGGCTGCGCCGGCCCTCTTTCCTTCGCTCGTTTCATGGAATTGGCGCTGTACATACCTCAGCTTGGTTATTACGAACGCAACAAGCAGATTGGATGCCGCGGGGATTTTTATACGAGTGTCAGCGCGGGTCCGTTGTTTGGTGAATTGCTGGCCGTGCGCTTTCTTCAATGGCTGGAGCCTCTGCTGCCAACGTCACATGCGTTCCAAATTCTGGAGGCGGGCGCCCATGAGGGACAGTTGGCGGGGGATGTGTTGGCCGCTTTAAAACGGCTGAGCCCTGAGGTGTTTCGCCGCCTTCAATATTGGATCGTGGAACCATCGCCCATCAGGCAGTCCTGGCAGAGGGAGTATTTGGACGGGTTTGTGGAAAATGTGCGGTGGTTTGAGTCATGGCAGGAAACGCCGCCCGTTTGTGGCGTGATTTTTTCCAACGAACTGCTCGATGCCATGCCCGTGCGGCGCTTCTACTGGAACGGCCAGGAAACAGCGTGGCGGGAGTGGTTGGTGGATTGGGATGGACAGCGATTTTGCTGGAAACGGGGCGATCGCCCGCCTGAGGCCGGTTTGTCGCTGCCATTGATTCCTGAGGAACTGGCGCGCGTTCTCCCGGATGGATTCTCCGTCGAAGTGTCCTCGGCTGCCGTGGCGTGGTGGAAAGAGGCGGCGCAACGGCTGCAGCAAGGCAAATTGGTCGCGCTGGATTACGGGTGCGAAGAAAATGAACTGCTGCGCCCGGAGCGGTTTAACGGAACTGTCCGGGCTTATTTTCATCATCGTTTGTCGGAGAATGTTTTGGAGCGTCCCGGGGAACAGGACATCACCGCGCATGTGAATTTCACGGCAATCCGCCGGGCTGGGGAAGCCGCCGGCCTGAAATCCGAGGAGATCATTTCCCAAAGCCAGTTTCTTACTGAAGCCGTTTCGTTGTTGATGAAAAATCCGGAGGCCGCCACCGAATGGACTGCCGCTAAATCGCGCCAGTTTCAAACCCTGGCGCACCCCGATCATTTGGGGCGGGCTTTCCGGGTGCTGGTTCAATCGCGCGATTGATCCGGTTTTTTTAGCCTCACAATGGTGGCGCCCCAGCCTCCGAATTCCGGGCGCGCCAGGGAAAACGTCTCCACCTCGGGCATTTTTTTGAGAATGGAATGGACCATTTGCCGCAGTGTGCCGGCGCCCTTGCCATGCACCACACGGACCTCGAGAATGTTTTGCTCCCGACAGGAGCGCAGATATTCCGGGACGAGGTCTTTAATTTTCTTCGGACGAAAGGTGTGGAGGTCGAGTACCCCGTCCACCGGCAAGTGGATTGGCCCTTCCAACCCTTCGGAGGAGGGTTCGTCCATGGCGGCTTATTTTTTGCCCAAGCGCTTGATCTCGATGTTGCGGTACATGACCTCCGCGCCCTCTTTTTGCAGCACGATTCTCCCCTTTGACAGAGGAAGCCACTGGTCGCCCGAGGGGTATTCCATCTTGAGCACCACGTTGTTGGTTTTGCCGTTGATGATGTGAACGGCAGTGTCGCCACGGATGATTACTTCGCAGGTGTTCCAGCCCGGCACCTCGTAATCCTCGCTGCGAATTACTCGCCTCACACTGGATGGCGAGCCTTGAAGAAAGGGAATTCCTCCTTCAGCCTGGCTTTTGTGGCGCGGTTGCACAGAGCCTTCAAAACCGCTGGCCAATCCCTTTGTGGTGGCGGGATCGACGGGCGCCACCACTCGGGTGCGAACCGTGAAAATGTCGCCGGTGTCGGTCTCCTGAATCTGGCACTCCACGCTTTGCGGCCAGACGCGGTCCTCGCCGATGGTGTGGTAGAGCAGGCCGGCGTCACGTTTGGCAGCTTGGCGAGGGGCAAACCGTTTTGGCCCCCACTTGAATTCAAGGCGCAAATGGTAATCGGAAAACTCCTCAATCGTGCTGATGTAGCCAAAGGGCTGTTTGCTGTCGGCGGGGGCATCCTTGTACATGTGAATCATTCCGTCGTGCACTTGGATCAGCCGGTCGGGATCCTCGTTTTTTTTGCCGTTGGAAAAGGTGTACCAACCGGTGAGGTCCTTGCCGTTGAACAGCGGCACAAACCCGTTCTTATTTTGGGGCGGATCGAGATGGGAACGAGTCGCGCACCCTGCAAGAAGGCAGAACAAGGCCGTCAGGCAAATAAAAGCGTGTTTCATAGGGCTTGAGAATTTGGCCAACAATGCAGGCTTGTCGAGTTGTTTTCCTCAGTGCCTCGGCTGAATCCGACCGGATTCTGTGGCATATTTAAGGCAAATGAAACCCAGCGGCGCATTTGGGATTGTGTCGGTTGCGGTGAGTTTGTGGGCGTTTTACCTCGGCTTCAGCGAACCGCATGATTCGGCCTTGTTCGTCACAATGATGACGTGGGGTAGCGTGTCTTTGCTTGTGGGCATTGCCTTGTTGCTGGTGGATCGAGTTTATTAGGGTCGGTAAAAGAAAAAAGCCCCGGAGATATCTCCGGGGCTTTTGGTGAAATGAAATAACTTACTTCATCCGGGCGAACGTGGCTTTAAGCAGTTCCCAATCTTTCTTGCCTTTGACTTTTTCCATTGCCTTGGCGTTGATGTCCGCCTCGAGCTTGTTTTTGGTTGGTCGGTTGACCTTGTAAAAGATGCCGAAGTAACCGGGGAAAGGGGTGTCGGCCAGTTTGTAGGCCGCGTGTTCGTCAGTGACATCATGATCGGCTGGCACCGGGTTGAACACACCGCCCTTGCGCGGATTGGATGAATCAAAGGCGCCTTCATAAAATTCCACGCACTCGCTCAAGCACTCAATCACGCTGAAGCCATCGTGGTCCATCGCGGCTTCCATCATCTGTAGCAGGTGGTTCGGGTTGGTGTGCGTGGTGCGGGCCACGAAGGTTGCGCCCGCCGAGATGAGTTGTTTCATCGGGTTGATGGGCTGGTCCACCGCACCCCAGATATCGGTCTTGCTCTTGAAACCAAGCGGAGACGTCGGCGAGGTCTGCTTTTTGGTCAGGCCGTAAACCCAGTTGTCCATGATGACGTAGGTCATCTTGATGTTTTTGCGCGCGGTGTGGTTGACGTGGTTGCCGCCGATGGAAAACGCGTCGCCGTCGCCGCCAAACACGAAGACATGCAGGTCCGGGCGCGTCAGTGAAACGCCGCTGGCAAAGGGGAGGGCGCGTCCGTGAATGTAATGCGCGCCGTGGCCTTGGACGAAATAAGGGAATCGGCTCGAGCAGCCAATGCCGGCAATGGTGGTGATCTTTTCATGCCAGAGCTTGCGCTTCTCAATCAGCTTGAAATACAGCGCGAGCACGGAGAAGTCGCCGCAACCGGGGCACCAGGTGGGGTGATCGGCGGCAATTTCCTTCTTGGTCAACCCCTTGCGCTCCTCAACGGGAGGCGTGACCGCAGGGACTGCGGTGATGTTGCCCGAGCGGGCGGGAATGTCAGTCGTCTGGTTGCTCATAACAAATTAAATTTCTGTAAAAATGGATTAAAGTTTGCGAATGCCGGTAGCGATGTTCTGTTTGGCGCGTTCCAGGATTTCCCGCACCTTCCATGTCAAACCATCGCACTTGGTTACGCCCTGAATTTTGGGATCGCAGTAGCGCGCGCGGAGCAAAGCACCCAATTGGCCGTAGCCGTAGAGGCCCTCATCGTTCATTTCGACGACAAACACGTGGTTGAAGCCGGCAAAGATGTTTTCCAAGCCGTTTGGCAATGGGAAAATATGCTTGATGTGAAGCGAGGAAACGCTGTCGCCAGCGGCGCGCGCGCGGTCTACGGCTTCACGGATCGGCCCTTGGGTGGAGCCCCAACCCACCAGCAGAATGTTGCCCTCGGGCGGGCCATAAACCTGGGGCACCGGCAATTCATCGGCCAGCGATTGTAGTTTTTTGCGGCGCTTTGCCGTCATTTGTGTGTGGAGTTTCGGCGAACCGGTCGGATGCCCCATTTCGTCGTGCTCCAGCCCAGTGGCAATCGGATATTTGCCATCCATGATGCGCGTCCCCGGTGCCACATGATGCGTGACTCCCTGAGGCGCGTTCAAATCATACGGTTTGTGCGTCGTCACCGGGGTCAAGTCGGGCGAAATGTCCTGGCAAACCTTTTCGAAATCCGGCTCGGGAAATGCCTCGATGCGGGTGGATATGGATTGGTCGCTGAGAATAAAGACCGGAACGCTGTATTTGCGCGCCAGGTTGACCGCTTCAATGGCCGTGTAGAAGCAATCCTCCACGTTGGACGGGGCGATGACTACGCGCGGGCAGTCGCCGTGGCCGCCAAAGCAGGCAATGTTGAGGTCCGATTGCTCCACGTTTGTCGGCATGCCTGTGGAAGGGCCGCCGCGCTGGATGTCGCAAATCACCAGAGGAATTTCCGCCATCACCGCCCAGCCAAGAGCTTCGGTTTTGAGCGAAATGCCTGGGCCGCTGGACCCGGTCACCGCCACGCGCCCGGCGTAACTGCCGCCCAGCGCCATGGAAATGGAGGCAATTTCATCCTCGCACTGAATGAACGCGCCGCCGTATTTGGGCAATTCGCGGCGCAGCAGTTCCATGACGTCCGACCATGGGGTGATGGGATACCCTGCGCCGAAGCGGACGCCCGCGGCGATCAAGCCATAAGCCAGCGCTTCGTTGCCGTTCATGACGACCTGCGCGCCCTCGCGTTTTTGGCTTTCGACAAATTGAAAGGTTTCAATGACGTTGCCCAGGGAGAAGCTGTAGCCCGCATGGAAGGCCATCAGCGCGGTTTTGGTGATGCTCTCGTCCTTGCCGGTAAACCGCTCGGCAATGAGCTTTTCGAGTTTGGGCACATTCAGATCAAATATTTTGGCAACCAGACCCAGAGCGAAAATATTCTTGCCCTTGTCCTTGGCAGTGCCGCCGATGGCTTCTACCGTGCGGCTGGAAATCGGAATGCCCACGTGGTGAAAATCCTTTTCCCACTCGGGCTTGACCTGCACATGATCGGAATCAAACAGGACGATGCCGCCTTTTTTCACGGAGTTGATGTGGTTTTCGTAGGAATGTTGGTAAAAGGCCAGCAGCACGTCGGCCTCGTCGCCCGCGCTCAATACCTCGCCGGAGCCGATGCGCACCTGGAAAATCGAAGGGCCGCCCGAGATGGTCGAGGGAATGGTCATGAACGTCATGACCTCCTGCTCGCTACGGCCTGCCAGCCGCGCCAGAAAACCGCCTATGGCCTGAATGCCGTCTTGGGAATTGCCCGCGATGCGGATGACGGCTTCGGAAATTTTGGAAATTTTGGGGGAACCGCCCGACGTCGGGGCGCTCAAAGTTGCTTCGCTCATGAAATTCAAATTGTTGCGTGGGTTTGGGCTTCTGCCTATGACCACATGGGATAAAAAGCTAGCCCACCCCATTCTGGAGTGTCAAATTCTATCGGGAAATTTGTATCTTGTTGTTGATTAAAAAGTTGCGGAAACCGATGATTAGATTGCTTCAACCACTTTTCGATTGGATTAGGGTTTTTAATTTTATGTAAACAAAATAAAAACCAATTAGTTACGTTGTTCGTAACGACAAAAAATACTCCAATCCCTCGGCAATCCCGTGCCCGTGGGTGCTCTGGCTGAGATAACCGTTCTGATTGCGGACCGCTTGCTTGACGGGTTCGATCGCGTTGGCCGGAGCCACCAGCCAGCGAGCGTGCCGGCTTGAAAGCATGGGTAAATCGTTGAAGTGATCGCCGGCGGCCAGAATGGAATCCGCGTTTAATTGCAGCATCCGCGCCAACTGGCTCAACGCAGTGCCCTTGTTATAGCCCGAGTGGCTGAAGCGTGCGTACACGTCATTGCGCACCACGCTCAGGTCGGGAATTTTTTTGCAATAATCCTCTAGAAAATCATGGATGACGTCCGCGTCGCCGTTGTTGCCGGCAATCAGGCAAAAGGGCGAATACGCGTCTTCATAAATGGTCGCCGCGAACCGGTGGCTGATCCAGTTGGTCAGCTTTGGAATGTCTGGGCGAACGCGCTTGAACAAATCCTCATGAGCCCGTGTGCAGGCGAGATTCCACTCATGCAGGGCGATGAACTGGGAATTTTCATGGCAGTAAATTTCCCGCTCCACCAGCACCAGAAAATCGGGTTGCACCGACAGCTTGGAGCGGCCCAATGCCTCCATCAGGCTGGAAAGGTCGCGACCGGTGTTGATGACCCATTTGACGCCCCGTTCCTGCATGCTGCCAATGAGGTTCTGGAGTTTTTGAGGCACGGGCGGATTCTCAAACTCGGCAAACAGTGTCCCGTCAAAATCGGTGGAAATTAATTTGATGGCGTTGTTCATCTTGGGCAAAAGACCTCTTTAAACTCGGCATCGGCACCGGTAAGTTCATGGTGCCGTTGCGCCGATACAGTTGAGCCGCAATTCAAGGCTGTCAAAAAGTTTATGACTTATCAGGACCTATACGACGACGCCATGTTCGATTTTAGCCAAGGCGACTACGACTCGGCCATTGGCAAATTAAAACGCATCCTGTCCGAGGATGCCGCTCATTTCGATGCTCAGCTTTCCCTGGGCATGGCCTATTATCGCAAAGGTGATTATGCGACTGCCATAGCCGAAGGCCATAAGGCTGAAGCGTTGCGGCCCAAAGAGCAGTTGGTGCATACCAACCTGTCGCTGTTCTACATGAAATCCGGGGACAAAAAAACCGCCGAGCATCATGGGTTGCAGGCCCGCATCGCCGGTTGGCGCGAAAACATGGCTCCCCCGGGTTCACAGCCGCAGGGCGATCCTGAACTGCAAATGGCCCAGCCCAAGCCACCACCGGTGAAATTGCCGGAGAAATTTCCCGACATGCCTTGGAAGAAAAAGCCACCAGTGGCCGCCACTTCCCCAGAGAAAAATGAAACTCCGGCGGACAACAAAAATGATACTTAAAACAATGAGCGAATTCGTCGCTGTGGCCGAAGTCGATTCCCTGGAGCCGGGCACTGGTCGCACGGTGCATGTGCGCGGACGCGACTTTGCCTTGTACAATGTGGACGGGGAGTTCTTCGCTGTGGATGACCGTTGCACGCACGTTGGGGCGTCTCTGGGCGCGGGGTTTTGTGATGGGGCCACGGTCCATTGCCCTTTGCACGGATGGGCATTTGATGTCAAAACCGGAGCCTGCAAGAGCAATCCCAGGCGGCCGGTGAAAACCTACCCCACTCGGGTGACCAACGGTTGGGTGGAGATTTGCATTCCTGCTGAACCATAAGGAAAATAAAAACATGAAAAGCGCTTACGAACTTGCCATGGAGCGGCTCAACAAGACCGCGCCCTCAGTCAAATTAACCGACGAACAAAAGCAGAAAATCGCCGAGCTGGAATCGAAAATTCAGGCCAAGATGGCCGAGCGCGAACTGGCCATGAAGCCGGAAATCGCC
>CALJZV010000349.1 GCA_937983475.1 uncultured Verrucomicrobiales bacterium | reverse complement strand
TGCCTAAAGGCCTGGATGAAGCGCGGCTTGAAGGGTACATACGGTTCATTTCATGAGCAGGTTTGCCGTCATTTTAGGGGCGCTTTTCACCGCGCAGGCTGCGTCCTTGGTTTTCGGGGCGGACCGTGTGGATTACATGAAGGAGGTCAAGCCCATCCTCTCCACGCATTGCTACCAATGCCACAGCGAAACCCAGCAGAAGCACGGGTTGCGCGTGGACACGGCCGCCTCGGCGCTTCGCGGCGGACAGAGCGGCCCGGCCATCGTGCCCGGCAACAGCAAGGCCAGCCTGCTGATTCAGGCCGTGGAGGGCACGGCCAAGGACCTGGCCCGGATGCCCTACAAGAAAACGCCGCTCGACGAGGAGAAAATCGCGGTGCTTCGCCGATGGATTGACCAGGGCGCGGTCGCCCCGGCCGATGAAACCACCGATGCGGTGTTGCACTGGGCGTTTGTGCCGCCGCCAAATGAGGTTCCTGTCCCGCAAGTCCGCCAGAAATCGTGGCCGCGCAATCCCATTGATCACTTTGTTCTGGCACGCATGGAGGAGCAGAAGCTCAAGCCCGCGCCTGAGGCGGACCGGGTCACGTTGATTCGCCGGGTTTACCTCGATTTGATGGGCCTTCCCCCGTCGGTGGAGGAAGTGGACGCTTTCATGAAGGACAGGCGTCCCGACGCCTACGAGCGGTTGGTGGACCGGCTTCTGGCCAATCCGCATTATGGCGAGCGCTGGGCGCGTCACTGGCTGGACGCCGCCCGCTATGCCGATTCCAACGGTTACAGCATTGATGCTCCGCGCCAAATATGGAAGTACCGCGACTGGGTCATCGACGCGATAAACCGCGATTTGCCCTTCGATCAGTTCACCATCGAGCAGTTGGCCGGCGATCTGTTGCCCAAACCGACCGTGGACCAGAAAATTGCCACCGGCTTCCACCGCAACACGATGATCAACCAGGAGGGCGGCATTGATAAGGAGCAGTTCCGCATCGAGTCGGTGTTTGACCGGGTCAACACCACCGGAACGGCCTGGCTGGGGTTGACCGTTGGCTGCGCCCAGTGCCATGACCACAAGTTCGATCCCGTTTCGCAGAAGGAGTATTACCAGCTCTTTGCCATCTTCAACAACCAGGACGAGCCGGACCTGGAAATCGCCACCGCTGAGGAGCAGGCCGCCCTGGAAAAATACCGCCAGGAAGTCGAAACCCTGGAGGCCATGCTCGCGGGCCTGGTGCAGGAGGCCGAAGCCGACGTTCTGGCGTGGCAGAAATCGTTGACGCCCGAGCAGGTGGCCAACCTCAAGGCGAGCATCACCACGGTGCTGGAAACGCCTCCCGACAAGCGAACGCTTAAGCAGAAGCTCGTGCTGGTGGATCAGGTGCGCCAGAACGACGCCAAATACAAGCAAAGCAAGGACGCCTTCCTGAAACTTGAAAAGCAGAAGCCCAAGGTTTCCTCCACCATGGTGCTGGCCGAGCGCGCCGAGCCACGCCAGACGCACCTGTTCATCAAGGGCGACTTCACCCGGCTTGGCGACGTGGTGAGCCCCGGAGTCATTAAAATTCTCAATCCGCTGCCCGGGACGGTTTCAAAACCCAACCGCCTTGATCTGGCGCGCTGGCTGATGGACCCGCAGAATCCGCTGACCGCGCGCGTGACCATGAACCGCGTCTGGATGCGTTACTTCGGCAAAGGAATCGTGGAAACCGAAAATGACTTCGGAACCCAAGGCACCTTGCCGACGCACCCGGACCTGCTGGACTGGCTGGCGCGCGAGTTCATCCGCCAGCAATGGAGTTCCAAGGCCATGCATCGGCTCATTGTGACTTCGGCGACCTACCGGCAATCCTCCTTCGTCCGCCCGGACCTCAATGCCGTGGATCCTTATAATAAATTACTGGCCCGGCAGAACCGGTTCCGCCTCGACGCGGAAATCGTCCGTGACGTCGGCCTGGCCGCCAGCGGCCTGCTCACCCCGGAGATTGGCGGCCCCAGTGTGTTCCCGCCCATTCCTGACGGCGTGATGACCCTCGGCCAGACCAAGCGGGAGTGGGCCACCAGCACCGGACCGGACCGTTACC
>CALJZV010000348.1 GCA_937983475.1 uncultured Verrucomicrobiales bacterium | reverse complement strand
AATGTGCCGCCGCCATGCAGTAAGAACATAAAAACATGGCCTCGTCCAGTGTTGTGAGGCGGGCAAGCCCTTCAAAAGCAGAAGGCGCTCGCGGAACATTCCATGAGCGCCTTTTGTGAAACTCTGGCGGTCGGATTAATGACAGCCGCAGGAAGGGCCGCACGAGCCTTGCTCAAAGTCATCCATTTCCGGCACGCGCCCCAATTCAAAGGTCTTGCTGACGAACTGCTCGACGGTTTCCTGAATCTGGTGCATTTCCTGGCGGGCGTCCAAAAAGCCGCGAATGAGCGGGTTGGCCAAAGCCGCGTCCCGTTCCTTTTCAAAGTCGGCAATCTCGGCCTGCGTCAAGGCCACGCCCTGATGCTGCTTATGGTGCAGGAATTCGCCCTTTTCGTTGAGTGACTGGAATTTTTCCTTCGCCTCATTGTTGCTGACGAAGGAATCAATGCGCCGGCGAATGTTGCTGAATTCGGGCTGGTCAAGGATGGTCTGGCAGAGTTCCTTGGTTTTTTGAATGATGACGCTGTCCGCGCTGGTCGTTTGCATGGTTTTGATTAATTAAAAACTATCGTGCCGGAAAATAGACCACACCTTGCGCGCAACTTCAAACTATTTGGCTGGATTTGCCAGGACGAACTGAAGCTCGAGGTATCTGAACACTTTTGAGTGCTTTTTTACGAGAACACCGCCACAGGTTCCTCTTCCATTTCCTGCAAATACATCCCATGCCGAGCCAGATTGTTGCATCGAGCCCGATGGTAAAGGGCCTCTTGCACTGCCGCCCGATTGTCTTCTTTGCCATGCCACAGTTTCAGGGCCGGCGCCTGAAGAGCGCGGCCAAAGGAAAAGCTCAACTCCCACGGCTGCGGGGTGAGCTTGTTCATTTCATTAAGATTGCGCGTGGCCTCCACGTCAGTTTGGCCACCGGATAAAAAAACCACCCCGGGAACGGCGGCTGGAACAGTGCGGCGCAAGCAACGGATTGTGCGCTCGGCAACCTCTTCGGGCGGCGCTGTTCGCTTATGGCCGCGGCCGGAAACCACCATGCTTGACTTGAGCAGCATCCCTTCCAGGAGCACCCGTTGCTCAAACAATTCGTCGAAGACCGTTTTGAGCGTCAGTTCCGTGACGCACTCGCAATGCTCAATGCTGTGCGAGCCCTCCATCAGCACCTCGGGTTCGACCACGGGGACCAATCCCGCCTCCTGCGAGAGCGCGGCAAAGCGCGCGAGTGCATGGGCGTTGGCGCGCATGCAGGCGACCGTGGGCAATCCCTCGCCGATGGAAATCACCGCGCGCCACTTGGTGAACTGCGCGCCCAACTCGCGATATTCATCAAGCCTGCCGCGCAAGCCATCGAGGCCTTCGGTGATTTTCTCCCCGGCATGGCCAGCCATGGGTTTGGCCCCCTTGTCCACCTTGATCCCCGGAATCATGCCCTTTTGGCGAATTAATTCGGGAAAGCCAACGCCCTCGGAGCTGGCTTGGCGAAAGGTTTCGTCAAAAAGAATAATGCCGCTGATGAATTCACCCAAGCCATCAGTGGTGAAGAGCATCTCGCGATAGGCACTGCGCATCTCCTCGGTGCAGGATATTTCCACGCTGTTGAATCGTTTGGTGATGGTGGGCGTGCTTTCGTCGGCGGCCAGTATGCCTTTGCCGGGCAGAACCAACATTTGGGCCACCTCAGCCAATTCTTTCGTGCTCATAAATCAACGTACGATGAATATTGAGGGCCGCAAGACACCCCCGCTTCAGGAAAATTGCGCAAAACCCATCATTTTTTGTTTCAAATGTATTGCTCATGAAGCCTGAACCGACGTGACGCTCGGGGCTAAGCCGATAGTTCGCGTCCGTTGACCGGCGTAAAAAAGGAGACGATATTATTTTTGACATGTATCGAGACGTCATCACACAAAACTGCATTCAGGCCTGCATTGACTGCGAGCTTGAATGCGAACAGTGCTCGAGCGCATGCCTGATGGACGATGCTTATGAAATGGCGCATTGCCTCCAATTGCTCCGCGATTGCGCCAATATCTGCGCGCTCACCGCGAAGTTCCTGGCGCACAACTCTGATTATGCGCCGGCCATTTGCGAGACGTGCGTTGAAATCTGCCTGGCCTGTCGGGACGAATGTGCCCGGCATGAAAACGAGCATAGCCGCCGCTGCACAGAAGCCTGCCATCGGGCCGCTGAGGAATGTGAAAAATTCGCCTTGCTGACCATTCATTAAGGCTTCATTCGAGCCTAGGCATGCATCCGCAGGCAATTGGGGAATGCGCTGAAAAGCCAAATGAAGGGGTGGCTTGCCAAATGCGGGCTTTTCTTTTGGCTGAAATCATGTTTTCCACTTCGGCAATGAAAGCTGTCATCCTTGCCGCCGGCAAAGGCACACGCATGCGCGAGCTGACCCAGGAACTGCCCAAGCCGATGCTTCGGGTCCAGGGCAAGCCGATTCTCCAGCATATCATTGAGGGTTTATCATGTGCGGGAATTAAGGATTTTTTCATCGTAACCGGCTACTGCGCCGAAACGATCGAGAATTTTTTCCAGGACGGCCGCCAATTTGGCGTTCGCATTCAATACGGACGCCAACTGGTTCAGGATGGCACCGGCAAAGCGCCTGAGCTTGCCAAGGAATTCGTAGGGGACGACAGTTTTGTGCTCACCTACGGGGACATCCTCGTCAAGCCCGACACCTACTCCCGGCTAATTAACCGTTTTGCCGAAGGCAGGTTTTCCGGCGCAGTGACCTGCACTGGCAGCGAAGACGTGACCAAGGGCGGATTGTTTTTTTTCGACGGCGACTTTCGATTAAAGAAGCTGGTGGAAAAACCGTCTTCTGCGCAATTGGATCAACTGCGACAGGAAGGCTGGCTCAAGCCCGGAGGCACCGCGTGGTACAATGCCGGGATTTACATTTTCACGCCGGTGATTTTTGACTTCACCGCCCGGCTCACCAAGTCGCCGCGCGGGGAATATGAGCTCACCGACGCCCTGATCGCCCTGCTGGGTGCCGGACATGAAGTTGCGGGCCTGGAGATACAAGGCCGATGGGTGGACGTGCGGGATCCCGAGGTGCTGGCCGCTTTGGATCGAGGGCAGTTGTGAAAATCCCGCAACCCTCGCCATTGATGAAATAAAACCACATCGCTTCGCTGCCGACTTTTCCGGGCGAGGCATCAAATTCCTTATGGAGTCCAGAGTCGGAAAAACCGTTTTTCCACTTCCAGCGGCAGCAACAGGACATTTTGACCGTTGGAAAACAAAATACTGTTGGTGACAGGCATCCACGCCACTGGCTGGGCAAGATTGGTGGCGAACTGGGGAAAAAATTCTATACCGGTGGCTGGCCAGGAGAGTTCAAGACCGTCGAGTTCAGGCATGGGATTCAGTTGCAGTGCAGGCGCGTTGGTGGTGTTGACGATCAAATGAAAGCTGGCTTGCGTGGATAGATTCCCGTCGCTGACCTCCAGCGTGATCACCGAAAATCCGAATTGATTCGGCGCCGGCGTGATGGTGATGGCGCGCGTGGCACCGCTGCCGCCAAGCAGGACGCTTTCATTTGGCACAAGGTTGGTGTTCGATGCTCTGGCCGTGACGATCAGGTTTTCCGACGGCGTTTCCACATCCTGAACTGTAAAAAAAATCGGGCCGGTGGAACTGTTTTCGTTGATGCGTACAGACGTGATATTGGAACTGGTGATGACCGCCAATGTGGGCTTCGACAGGGTGGCGTGCTCCTTCGATGCGAAGGTTTCCGCCGCTGCATCAACAGTGGCACGGCCGAGGATCAGCGTGATTTTCTTATCCGTATCGACGGTGATGAAATCTCTGAGGGCCGCGCTGGAAAATTTATGCAGGTTGCCCACCGCGCGGGTTCCTGAAGTTGTGAAGGTGCCAAGGAGAAGCGCCTCGCTTGCTTTCACTCCGGTGGGACTGGCGGCGTCGTTGCCGGGCGCGTTGTTCCAAGTGATGGACGATTCGCTCCAATTTTCCCCGGCGTGTCCGTTGTTCAGGCCATAAACATTGTATGAAAACGGCGTCGCGACACCGGGCGCACTGCTCAGGGTCAGGGTCAATTCCGCGTCTATTACCGGATCGACAGGAATCGTGGTAAAGGCAAAACGAAGCCAGACCTTTCGCGTGAAATCGTTGACGACCGATTCCGACTTGAGAACCAGGCCCGAATCGCTGCCATAGTTGATGCCCGCGTTCGCCCCGCCCCGCACGTAGGCATCCGCGCCGCCAGCGTGCGCCGTGGTGATGAGGTTGGTGGCGCGCGTGCCGATGTGAGTGATGATTGGCGGATAATTGACGGTGAATTTCAGGTAATCCACATGAGGGGCGTCGCCTGATGTGCGGGAGAGTTTTACCCGGTTCGTTCCCGCATTTAAATGGGCGTTGAGTCCTGTCAGAGCCCAACTCGACCAGCCACCGATAGCAGGAAAAACAAGCGGGCTGGCTACCGTTTCGCCATTGACGTTCAGTTCCAGAAAACGATTGGTCCCGCTGCCATTGGCATAACGAAATTCAAGTAAATGCGCCCCGGCGCTTGGTATGTTGTCGAACACCCACTCCACCGAACCAGTGCTGGCGTTTGTCAAATTCACATAGCTGCTGCCGCTGAAGCCGGGGTTGCTCCAGGAAACAGTCGCGCCACTCAACAAGGCGCGCTCGGCCTCGTGGATATTCGGCAACAGGCTGGTAAGGTTAGTTTGAACCACTACGTTGGTCGCCAGGCTGGTGGCGATTTCCGCCGCACCGTTGAACAAGGCCACGTTGTTGTTGATGCGTCCGGCACTGGCGTATTGCGCGAAGATGCCGTTCCGGCCATTGAACTCGGAGCGGTTGCCCTCGACGACGAAGTTCGAGACGGGAATGGTCTGTTCCTTTTCCAGCACGATGCCGTAATCGCCGTTGCGCATGGCAAGGCAAAAACGGTTGGTCACATTCGGCGTGTCGGAGAAGCGAAAGCCGCGAAAATAGTTTTCCAGCGCCTGGGAATTCAAGACGGTCACGTTGGTGCTGTAGGAAACATTCAGCCCGTTTCCCGTGGGGGAATTGGTCAGATCGCAACCATCCACCAAACCTTGTGTGACCCGGCGCAAATAAAGGTTGTGATAAAATTCGCGGATGATGCCGTTCTCAAACAGCGCGCAGTCGGTCACACGAACATCTCGCGCGCCCTTGATGTGGATGCCCATCGCGCACCGGGTGACGGAGACGCGCTCAATGCGGACATCCTCCATGTCCGTTGCAAAGGCGGCCAATATGATGCCGAAGGTGTGGCGGCGCCCGACGGTTTGGAGAGCGGGAGTGGTGTGGTATTCCGGGCCAAGCGTTTGTTCTGCGGGGCTTAACCGGCCATTGATCGCCAAATCGCGAACAACGACATTAATGATGCCTTCGACCGCGTTGGTGATGGCGGGATAATTCGCGCCGTCCGGCAGTTCAAGCAACGATGCGGAACCCTGTCCAGCCAGCGTGATGTTGCTCCGCAATTTCAACGGTTCGGAAAGCCGCCACGTCCCGGCCTGAAGTTGGCAAGTGCCGCCGCCGCTGGCTGACAATTGATCTATCACCGGCTGTATTGAGTCACCGGAAGGGACAACTATCGTCTGCTGCGCCTGAGCGATTTGTAGCCCCCCAGCGCACAGAAGAATGAAAAGCCAAGGTTTCATTAAGGAGGCCCAACCATGATGCACCAGTCAACGCGCCAAACAATTCAAAGTTTCACCGAGCAAGGAACCAATGAACGGCATGCCAATGGCAAGGGATTTGGCAAGGCTTTGTGCGTGACTTCGCATTTTCAGGGAGTTATAAAATTTTTTAGCGAAGCGGGGCCCCCTGAACAAACCAGCCACCGCATAGCCTCATCAATATGAATACGGTCATTCTGCACACATCATTGGGCGCGTTGATCATGGCGGCAACTTCGCTGTGGGCGCAAACTCCGGATGCCATCGTCTTAGACAACGAGGACGCCATCATCAGTGGCGAATGGACCAAAGGCGCCACAGCCAGAGACAAATGGAAGGAAAGCTACCATTTTTCATCCACTGTTGCCGACGCGTCTCCCAAAGCCACGGCCACCTACCGGCCTGTGATTCCCAAGGCGGGCAACTATCATGTGGACCTTTTTTATCCCCAGGGAGACAAGCGTGCTCCCAACGCCCCATGGCTGATCTCCTCCGAGGACGGCGAGAAAATCGTTGAAGTCAATCAGCAGGTCACAGGCGGTCAATGGGTCCGAATCGCATCGAACCTGAAGTTTGCGGCCGGCCAGAAGAACTTCATTCAACTGATGAACAATACCGGCACCACCGGGTGGGTTGTAATGGCCGACGGCGTGCGCCTGGTGCCCGCCGAAGCCAACATTCCCGCAATCGCTCCAATACCGACTCCCGCAATCCCCGCACCCGGCTCGACTCGCCCGGCCGCCAATCGCGTCAAGCTGGATGTGCGCGTCCAGACCGGTGGCAAAGTGGTAAAATCGCCCGATGGAACCGAGTTCGCCCCCGGCGCAACCGTCACGCTGACTCCCCAGGCCAATGAGGGGTATGTCTTCGACGGCTGGGAAGGCAGCGCTCAAGGATACAAAGTTCCCCTGAAACTGGTGATGAACGAGGCCAAAAGTGTCACTGCTCGGTTTGCCGTCGCAGGGGTCGGTGTCATTTTGGATAACGCCGACCCGGAAGTGGAATTCAAGGGCTCCTGGGATCTCTCTCCCACTGCGTTTGCCGGCACACGGTATGAAAACTATCGCACCACTTCCGCCCGACCTAAAGCCGACGCGTGGGCCACCTTCAGGCCAAAGCTGCCCAAGTCCGGCAAGTACGATGTCTATGCCTGGTATGTGAAAGGGGAAAACCGATCCACCGGCGTACCTTACACGGTCTTTTCCAAATCCTAAAAAAAAACCGTCCGCTTGGACCAGCAGAAAAATGGCGGGCAATGGGTCCCGCTGGCTTCGGGTGTGGAATTTGAGGCCGGCACCAAAGGCTATGTTCAACTTTCCAACGAAACGGTCGAAAAGGATTCCGTCACCTCCGGGCGCGTGGTTGTTGCGGACGCCATTGCGTTTGTTTACGTAGGGGAATAACCCCGGTTTTTTACCTATTTATTTTTATTTTTGCGCTTGGCGGCGGCTCCGGCTTCGCCATTATTCCGGCGCATGAAAATTGTTTTAGCTTACTCCGGCGGTCTCGACACTTCCGTCCTGCTCTCCTGGATCAAGGAGAAATATAACGCGGAGATGATCGCCTTCTGCGCGGACATCGGACAGGAGGAGGAACTCAAGGGGCTGGACAAAAAAGCCCGCAAGACCGGCGCGTCGAAAATCTATATTGACGACCTCCAGGAGGAGTTTGCCCGCGATTTCATTTTCCCGATGATTCAGGCCGGGGCCATCTACGAAAACCAATATTTCCTCGGCACCAGCATTGCGCGCCCCCTCATCGCCAAGCGAATGATTGAAATTGCCCGCAAGGAAAAAGCCGACGCCATTGCCCATGGCGCCACCGGCAAGGGCAACGACCAGGTGCGCTTTGAACTCACTGCCGCCGCGCTCGCGCCCGAGTTGCAGATCATCGCCCCTTGGCGCGATGCCTCCTTCCGCGATCAGTTTCCTGGACGCGCCGAAATGATCCAGTACTGCGAGGACAAGAAAATCCCCGTCGAGGCCAGTTCCAAAAAACCCTACTCGATGGACCGTAACCTCCTGCATATTTCCTATGAAGCGGGCATTCTCGAGGATCCCTGGCTTGACGCCTCCGCTCCTGAGCACAAGCCCATGTATAAGCTGAGCGTCTCGCCCGAGGATGCCCCCAACAAAGCCGAATACGTCACGCTCGATTTCGAAAAGGGAAACTGCATCGCCGTCAATGGAAAGAAACTGAACCCGCTGGGCGTCATGAAAGCCCTCAACAAACTGGGCGGCAAACATGGCATCGGCCGCGTGGACCTGGTGGAAAACCGCTTCGTCGGCATGAAGTCGCGCGGCGTTTACGAAACCCCCGGCGGCGCGATTCTGCATTACGCCCACCGGCAAATTGAAACCCTCACGATGGACCGCGAGGTGATGCACCTGCGCGACTCGCTTATTCCCAAATATTCCGAGCTGGTTTACTACGGGTTCTGGTATTCACCCGAGCGGCTGGCCTTGCAGGCGCTAGTGGACGAAAGCCAGAAGAACGTCACCGGCACCGTCCGCGTGAAGCTCTACAAGGGCAATATCATCAATGCCGGGCGCAAATCCCCCGTGAGCCTCTACAACCCGCACATCGCCACCATGGAAGCTGACCCGACCAAGGCCTACAACCAGGACGACGCTACCGGCTTCATCCGGCTCAACGGCCTGCGCTTGCGCGTGGCCGCCCAGGTGCATGGCGCCATTGGGAAGAAAAAGTAGCTTTGCTGAACATCTGCTACGGATTGGATTTGTTAAGTTCCTCCAGCTTGCGCACGGCCATGCTGTAGCCCTGCTTGGCGGACGCCTCAATCCATTTGCGCGCGGTTTCGGGATCCTTTTCCACGCCGTCGCCGGTCAGATAACGCACGCCCAGGTCATACTGCGCGGAGGCCGCTCCCGCCTCGGCGCGCTGCTTCTGAAACGCTACTGTTTTGCGAGTGATTTCATCCTTCTCCTGCTGAGATTTTTCCCGCACCACCGGCGCAGGCGGCGGCTTGGCGGCCGTTGGCTGGGAAGGTTGCTGCGGCGAAGGGGCACCGGGCTTGGTTTGCGCGGGCTGCTGCGGTGCCGGCTCCTCCTTGGCCGGAACCACTTTGCGCGTCAACGCCGTGGCGCTGGTGGCCTGACCGAAAGTCAGCCCTGTTGAAAAAACAATTGCGGAGGCAATTCCAATGGCAGTCCAGTGACGCGTCTTCATGGTTGGGCCAAAGTCCCACATGCCCCCTGCCCCGTCAATCGCGTTGAAAGCGGCATCTCTCGGCCCCGCCATTGACCGTTCGAGGCGGGCTGATACGCTCGGGCCATGGAAATGTACGAGAACCCGACGTTCCGGATGGCCTGCCAGCAGTTCGACGTGGTTGCCGATTATCTGGAGATTCTCCAAACCCACCGGGACCGGCTCAAATTTCCCAAGCGCGCGCTGGCCGTGGCGCTGCCCATCCAATGCGATGACGGCTCGGTGCGTGTCTTTGCCGGCTACCGGGTGCAGCATCACCTGACGCTGGGCCCCACCAAGGGCGGCCTGCGGTTTCATCCGGACGTCTGCATGGGCGAGGTCGCCGCGCTGGCCATGTGGATGAGCTGGAAATGCGCCCTCACCGGCCTGCCTTATGGCGGCGCCAAGGGCGGCATTGCCTGTGACCCGAGAAAACTTTCGCCGTCCGAACTGGAACGGCTTACCCGCCGATACACGCAGGAAATGATCCCGTTCATTGGCCCTCAAGTGGACGTGATGGCCCCGGACGTGGGCACCAACGAGCAAACCATGGCGTGGATGATGGACACCTATTCCATGCACATGGGCCACACGGTGCCGAGCATTGTCACCGGCAAGCCGATTTCCCTGGGCGGTTCCTTGGGACGGAAGGAATCCACCGGGCGCGGCGTTGCGTACCTCATCAACCGCGCCATGGACACCGTGGGCGTGAACGCGAGCGGCGCCACAGCCGTGGTCCAGGGCTTCGGCAATGTCGGCTCCGTTACCGCTTTTTCATTGGCCAAATATGGCGTCAAAGTCATCGGCATCAGCGACGCGTTCGG